>JAYTQD010000636.1:0-7194 GCA_043746935.1 Acidobacteriaceae bacterium
AAGGGAAGTCGATCCTGCGTCGCCGCAAGCCGTGGCGACTGATGCCGAGAAGCAACCCGCTACTCCCGCGCTCAGACCTACCTTGCGAAGGCCAGGCGAGGACGATGACGGCAGTGTGGATCCCACGAGAGGGCAAACCACCTCGGGGAGACCAAGCGCGCGGCCCGGAAGTCTACCGCCGCTGGGCAATCCTAAGAATGACCCTCCGAATTTTCAGCCGGGCACGTAACTGATTTGGGAGTTATCTAGGCTCCAATTGGCGCGCCTCTTCGGCAACCTTTACACTGATAGTGCGTGAAGATTGCCCTAGGCCAAATCAACCCCACCGTCAACGATTTTGCCGGGAACGCCGCCAAGATTGTGGACTTTGCCCATCGCGCCCAAAGCACGGGCGCCGACTTGGTGCTATTCCCTGAGCTTGCTGTTTGTGGCTATCCGCCCCGGGATCTGGTCGAGCGTCCGTCGTTTCTTGCCCGCAACCGGGAGACTCTGGATGCCATCGCCGGACAAACGCGCGGGATCGCAGTGATCTGTGGTGTGGTCACGCTGGCCGAATCCGGCAGCGGCAAATCCGCTCTAAACTCCGCAGCTCTCTTGCAAGATGGCGGTGTGGCCTTTGTGCAATCGAAAATGCTGCTGCCGACCTACGACGTCTTCGACGAAGCACGAAACTTTGCCCCTGCGAACAGCCAGCAGACTTACAATTTTGGCGGGAAATGCCTGGCGCTGACAATTTGCGAGGACGCTTGGAATGACAAATATTTCTGGCGCAAGCGTCTTTACGCCGTGGACCCTGTCGAGAACTTGGTTGGTGCGGGCGGCAACATCCTGCTCAATATTTCCGCATCTCCGTTCTGGATTGGGAAGCAAGACCTGCGCCGCGAGATGCTGGCTTCCATTGCGCGTAAATATCGCATTCCCGTCGTCATGGTGAATCAGGTTGGAGGTAATGACAGCCTGGTCTTTGACGGATCAAGCTTTGCTTTAGGGCCGGACGGCAGTGTGATCGCGCAAGCGCGCTCCTGCGAAGAGGATTTAGTTCTCTTCGATACAGACACCTTGACCGGCGACGTACATCCTTTGCTGACCGGCACAGGCGACACCAGTGAAGAAGCCAGCGCATACGCGGCGCTCGTTCTCGGCACGCGCGACTATGTTCGTAAGTGTGGATTCCAACAGGTGATCATCGGCCTGAGCGGTGGCATCGACTCGGCCCTAACAGCGGTCATCGCAGCTGAAGCTCTCGGCCCCGAGAATGTGATTGGTGTGGGTATGCCAGGGCCATATTCCTCGCAAGGAAGCATCGACGATGCCCGCGAGCTGGCAAAGAACCTCGGTATTCGTTTCGAGCTACTTTCTATCAACGAGATCTACAACGCTTGCCGCGGGATTCTGCAAAACATCTTTACCGGAAGGCAACCCGACGCCACCGAGGAAAACATTCAGTCGCGCGCCCGAGGCATGGTGCTGATGGCGCTTTCCAACAAATTTGGCGCCATCGTTCTCAGTACCGGCAACAAGTCGGAGTTGGGTGTTGGCTATTGCACGCTCTATGGCGACATGGCGGGTGGGCTCTCTGTCATCTCCGACGTGCCGAAAACGATGGTGTATAGGCTCAGCCGGTACGTAAACGCTCGGCATCTGGTGATTCCGCAGGCTACGATCGACAAGCCACCATCCGCCGAATTACGGCCCGATCAGAAAGATTCAGACAGTCTGCCGCCTTACGATGTGCTCGACGCGATTCTGGAAGACTACGTCGAGGATAGCAAGGCTCCCGAGGAGATCGCTTCCGAGCGTGGCTTTGAGCTTGGCCTAGTGCGGCGGGTCGTTCGTATGGTCGACGCGGCGGAATATAAACGACAGCAAGCCTCGCCGGGGCTGAAGATTTCCGGCAAAGCATTCGGTATGGGCCGGCGCTTTCCGATTGCCGCCAAGCCGGGAGCTTAGAGCTTCATGCAGTTTGTGGAACGAGTCAGATACACTAAACCGAGTCGGCTGCGCCGATGGGCTCCAGGAAAGGTTTTCATGTTCAAGCGCATTTTTCTTCTTATCACCGTTCTGATATTCGGTTTTGTGCTTCCTAATGCGTTCGCGCAAGACAAGGCCGCCAAGCATGTTGATGTTGATCTGCCTAGTGAAGAGACGGTCAATGGGTTTATGCGCTACACGTTCGGTTTTGATGGCGGCACAACCTGGAAGATCACCAAGATTCAGCCGTCGCCGTATGGCCTAGCCGAAGTCAACGTCACGGTTGCCCAGAAAGATCAGCCGCCCAGCGGGTACCGCCTTCTCATTGCTCCCGATGGCGCGCACGTCGTCGTCGGGGATGTAATTCCATTCGGTATAAAGCCCTACGCGTCCGCCCGTCATTTGCTGGACGCTGGAGCCAAGGGGCCCAGCAAAGGCCCTGCGACTGCCGCGGTGACCATTGTGGAATTTAGCGATTTCCAGTGTCCACACTGCAAGGATGCCCAACCCGCCATTGAAAAACTTCTGGCGGCGCATCCCGAGATAAAGTTTGTGTTCCAGAACTACCCGCTGCCAATGCATGACTGGGCGCGGAAAGCCGCGAGCTACGCGGATTGCGTTGCAAGTTCGTCGAAACCCGAGGCCTTCTGGAAGTTCGTCGGCGACGTGTTTGAAGCGCAGGCACAGATCACTGCTTCCAATGCCGACGAGAAGCTTACCGCCATCGCCGACGGCGCAGGCGTAAAAGGCGCGGAAATTGCCGTTTGTGCTGATAGGCCAGCCACCGACGGCCACGTGCAGAAGTCCATTGATCTGGGCAATTCCGCGGAAGTCACCAGCACGCCGAGTTTTTTCATCAACGGGCGAAAGATGGGAAACCTTTCGGGGGTTCCGGACAACGTTATGAATGAGATCTTGGATTTCCACGCGAAGGAAGACAAGTAAGCGGCGCGGTAATCAGTGGGCTGGCGAAAGCCAGATCTCCGCGGCAGCGTCTCGCTCGCGGTTGCGTACGATGTGGGGCGTCACGACGACGAGCAGCTCGTTTTGAGTCTCGTCGCGCTGATTCGATGAAGTAGCCTTGCGCAGTAGAGGAATCTGCCCAAAGGCCGGAATCCCATCCCGAGTCCCCTGTTCTGAAATCGTAATGAACCCCGCGACCACGGCGGACTCGCCGTCCTGCACGGTAATCTGTCCCTTGTAGGCGCGATTTGAAATCACCGGAACCCCGTTGAGACTCGTCCCCGCCAGAGCCTTGATGCTCAAATCCAAGTCGAGGCTCACGTCGCCGTTGCCGTGGATGGTGGGCTTGGCCTTCACGTCCAAGCCAATATCCTCATAGCTGAAAGACGGAAAGGGTGCCTGGAATGAATTGTTTCCAATCACCTTGGCAATTGCCGGCGTGTTAAACACAGGAGCGAACTGGGCGTTCAAGATGGGGATGCGCGACCCTAGCAAGAACTTTGCCTCGCCTCCCTGGCTGGCGCGCAAGGTCACGTGTTCGAGGCTGGTAACATCCGACCGATTTACAGAGAGTTCTCCGCCAACCGTTCCAAGTGCCACTCCAAACAGAGTCTTGCCACCGCCAAACGTGGCTACCGGCTGCGAAAAAATTGAGTTCTGCTGGTTTTGTTGTTGCGCTAGGAGCGCGGAAATTGCTGTCTGGGTGGCCTGATTGATGCCGCCATTCGCAATGAGCTGATTGATAAGATCTTGGATATTTTGCCCGCCCAGGGCAACGAGCGCAGCGGCCGGAATGTTGAAAACCTGAAACTGATTGGGGATCTTCAGGCCCAACTTACGCACAAAGCTGTGGTCAATGGCGAAAATCTTGATATCGAGCATCACCTGCGGTTTACCCTCGTCCACACCCGCCAGCAGACGTGTGGCAGCCTCCAGGATTCTGTCCGGAGCGCGCACCGTGATGGTCGACGTCGAAGCTTGCACGCTCACAAATCGAATATCAAAAAGGTTTCGCAGAAGATTGGAGATGTCGTTCAGGTCTTGCGGGGCGTTTGCGCCGGAAATATAAAACGTCCGGTAGGCCATGCGCTCAAATGCGCGCCGGTTTTCCGGACTCTCCTGCGCCACCAGAATCTGTTTCTCTTCGAGAGGAGTCCAAAAAGCTTTTGTTAGGTCACACGCCGCCTGCATTGCCGTATAGAAGTCGGCCTTGTCTATGTTGAAAACCACGGGTCGTGACTGTACCGAGTCATCCACGGTGATCGTGATGCCGAACTGCTGCGCCACCTGTGTCAACAGGCCGCGCCCATCTCCGCGATAGCGAAACATCTGCTCGCCAGGGCTGGGTTGCAGTTTCACGGGTTCGGCGCTGACTTCAGCGCGGGGTGCGACGGTCACCGGCGGAGTCCATTCACCCACCATGTCTTTTAGCCGTTGCAGCGCAAATTCGTTCGTGGGGTCGAGTTGAATGGCGGTGCGAAACTCCGCCAAGGCTTCAACGCGGTGATTGTCCGCAAGATACTGGTTCCCGACCCGCAGGTGATCCGTGATGCGCTGCTGCCGCAGCACTTCCTTGGCGGTCGAGTAATTCACGTCGCGCGGAACCAGCTGGTCGGCTTCTTCAAAGGCATCGAAAGCTTCCTGGTTGCGGTGCTCGCGTTGGTATTTCAGCCCCTTGTCAAACGCCTTCTTGGCCCGCTTGCGATCCTGCTTGGGAACTTCACAGCCCTGTTGGCCTTGGGCACACGGAGCCGCCGCCACGGGCGCCTCATCCGATCGAGACACTACCGACGTGAGCAACAGCGCCAAGATGGGCGCAAGTCTCCGCATGTTCATCAACCGCCTGTTAAGAAGATTGTAACTGGGGTAGGGAGCGTTTAGACGATTCTACATGAGTGCTAGCACCTTCGATTACACGGGGAACTAGTAATGGAGGCGCGGGCGTCCTCGCCCGTGCGACTGAGAGGCGGCAAAGAAGAACAACAAGAGAGGTGAAAGTAGAGAATCCGCACGGGCGAGGACGCCCGCGCCTCCATTGAAACTGGTGTTCCGCTAAGCCTAGTCTTCGCGCAACATAATCCGCTCAATGGAACGTGCTCGCCCCGTAACCTCATCGCAGTCGATGAGCGCTGCGCACAGCCGCACGTCGCCCTCGGCGGCTTCGAAGCGAACCGGCATGTTGTTCAAGAACTTTTCGATAACAAGTTCTTTGCGCACGCCAATCACGCTGTCGTAGGGCCCGGTCATGCCTACGTCGGTTTGGAATGCCGTTCCCTTGGGCAAAACGCGCTCGTCGGCCGTCGGTATATGGGTATGGGTGCCCAAAACAGCCGTGACCCGGCCATCCAGGTACCATCCCAACGCTATTTTCTCCGAAGTGGTTTCGGCGTGGAAGTCGAGCAGAATCACCTTCGCCGTAGTCTGCTTCAGCAATTCGTCTGCTTTGCGAAATGGGTCGTCGTTGGAGCTCATGAAAACGCGTCCCTGCAAATTCATCACAGCGTAGGGAACTCCGGCTGCGGTTGCTCCTTCATAGAGACCCCAACCTGGCATTTTGGGCGGAAAATTTCCCGGACGCAGTACACGTCTCGCGGGACTGTGCGGGTTGCCTCCCGCCATTTCGAAGTACTCTAGAATTTCGCGCTTATCCCAGATGTGGTTTCCAGTCGTGATGACATCGATCCCCAGATCGAACAACTCTTCCGCTAGCGCGCCCGTAATTCCGAATCCCGCCGCCGAGTTTTCCCCGTTCGCCACAGTCAAGTCCACAGAATGCTCCGCGACCAACTGCTTGAGACGCTTGCGTACGATCGTCCGGCCCGGGCGGCCAAAAATATCCCCAATAAACAGAATGCGCAATGAGTGCTCCTAGAAAGTGCGATGGTATCACGCAGAGTCGGCGCTACGGCGCGAGTTCGGCGGTCAGCAGGAAGTCGTAATTGCCCGCGGGGTTCAGCGTCAATCCGCGTACCCGCCGTGTGTGTACGACAACATTATCGAAGTACCACAAATGGATATAAGGAAGGTCAGTGGCCAGAATCGTCTGTAATTCCGCATAGATGGCCTTACGCCGCTCAGTATCCAGCGTGCGGCGGCCTTCATCAATCAGTGCATCCACGCGCGCGTTGGAATAGAAACCTCGGTTGAAGCCTTTCGGTGGAAACTTCGATGAGTGAAAGAGAGCCTCGAACATATCCGGATCCTGATTCCCCCCAATCCAGCGCAGGGAATAAAACTGGAAAGCGCCTTTCGCGACGTCCGCCTGAAATGTAGCCGATTCAAAGCTGCGAATGTCGAGTGCAATGCCAGCCTCGGCGAGTTGCTGCTGCAGCACGGCGGCCATCAAACGCGTGCTACCTTCGGTGGACGTCTTCATGGTCAGTGGGAAGCGCGTACCGTTGCGCAGCGGATAACCCGCTGCATCGAGCAATTGCCCAGCCCTGGCCAAATCGTGCTCATAGTGCGGAACATTCCCCGAGTACGCCCAGCTTTGCGGCGGCAAGATGCTGTCCGCGGGGCGGACCTGACTGCGCCATAAAGATTCAATCAGCGGCCTGCGATCAATGGCATATGCAATCGCCTGTCGCACACGCGCGTCCTTGAGAATGGGATCGCGTAGGTTAAATGCAAGATACGCGTACACACTGCCAGGTGCGCGAAGGATTTCCAGATTCTTATCGCCAGCCAGGACCGCGGATACATCGGCGGAAAATGCGTTGCTGGCGATGTCGGCGCTGCCTTTGCGCAGTTCGAGCGCACGGGTAGTCTCATCGGGAACAACCAAAAAACGGACAGACCGCAACTTCGGCTTCTCGCCCCAGTAGGCATCGTTGCGAGTAAGGACAACGTCTTGATCTTGGGCCGCGCTGACGAAGCGAAATGGCCCCGAACCTATCGGTTTTGCCGATAGTTCCGCCCCACTACCGTAGGGAATAATTCCAATTGCCCCTGAGGAAACATTCCACGGCAACGTTGCGAAAGGTTCTTTCAGACGGAAGACAACCGTGAAATCATCCGGTGTTTCGATGCTGGCCACATACTTGTAAACCGCGGCTTTGGTACTGGGAATCTTGCTTTGGAGCAGGGAATCGAACGTCCATTTGACGTCGCGGGACGTTAGCGCGCGACCATCGTGAAACTGCACGCCGTGCCGAAGATGAAAAACGTAGCTTAAAGTGTTCGGCGCTTCCCAGCGCTCCGCCAGTCCAGGCTGCAAGTTGAAATGATCGTCGCGCTGCAGAAGCGCATCGAAGATCAACT
>JAYTQD010000637.1:0-7192 GCA_043746935.1 Acidobacteriaceae bacterium
TTCAAAATATTGTTAAAGCGGTTGAAAATTTCCGGCCGGTGCGCCACCGTGCGAAACATGTTGGGCACGTTGCCGCGTTCTTTTTGATAGGTATCGAAGACTTCAGCAGTTGCGGAATCGACTTGGGACCGGTCTAGACGCGGAATACGCATACCACTATTTTACGGCGGACACGATGGGGTAGGGAAGTCAACGAAAGAGGAGGGGGGCAAGGCGCCAGCAATAGGCGAGGGCTTTGTGGACCGCCCTGACGGACGGCCCACATCCTAAAATAGAGCGGCGGAGCTAGTTGAAGGACTTAATCGCAGCCGCTTCGTCGTCTTTCACGTCGAAGACGGTGTAAAGCTTGGTGATTTGCAGCAGGTCATGAACCTTCTTGGTTAGGTTCAGCAACTTAAGTTCGCCCTGCTGGTTGCGAACCGTCGTAAACGCGCTGACCAGCTCACCGATGCCCGAGCTGTCGATGTAGTTCACATCCGCCAGGTTCACCAAAAGCTTCTTGTTGCCCTTGGACAACAGATCCCGCACGGCATCGCGCAGCACAACGCTGCCTTCGCCCAACGTGATTCGTCCGCTCAAGTCCATCACCGTTACTCCATCTACTTGCCGCGCGCTCACCTTCATACTCACTGAGAAACCTCCTGAGAATTCCCGGCATGGCCGTGGATATGCTTGATTAGTTTGACTTCGGTGCCCGTCTCCGAGGCGCTGATTTGCACCTCATCCATCAACGAACGCATCAAAAAAATTCCTCGTCCCGATTGTTTCATCAAATTTTCCGGAGCTAAGGGATCAGGGATGGACGCGACATCCACGCCCTTCCCTTGATCCCGCACAACAATCGTCAAATCCTTTTCGCCTTGCTCAAACGCCAATGTTACCTTCTTGCTGGGATCGTACGCGTTGCCGTGCAAAACCGCGTTCACCGCCGCCTCGCGGACAGCCATGGCAATGCTCATGGTGTCATCTTCGTTGAAACCAGCAGCGGCCGCTATGCGGCTGGCCTGCTCTTCGGCATGGTTGATCGTCTCCAGGGTTGATTCGAACGTGTAGGAGACCTGTTTCGCGCTCATGTGTAGGGCTTCGGATTCGCTGTTCCTGCCTCACCCTGCCGTTGACCTTAAAAGTCTGTCGCGCTATACCCTGCGCCAGTCCTTACGTCCGGGAGAGCGAAGCCGTAAGTTTGCCCTTGATGCCGGAAAAAGTCAACGAAACTCGTCTTCGCGGACGATCCATGACTCCGCGAACCACAAAAGTCTCGCATTTTTCGAGGTTTGTGTGGCTTCCTGCGTACTGCTTTCGGTATGCTGGCCCAAGATGACTGGCATATCACTTACTGAACTGCTCGGAGCGCCCGTTTACGATGCCAACGGGACTGCCAGCGGTCGTGTGCGTGAAGTTGCCATCTCTCCGCAAGATGATCTGTCGCGCGTGGCTGCGGTCATCGTCAAGACCCCCTCTGGTGATCGCCTCCTCCCCTACTCCTCTATCTCCGCTTTTAATGGTGGTGTCAAAAGCTCTAAACCCTTTGTTGAGTGGCAGTTGCTGGAGGGAAGTGAAGGCTTGCTTCTTCTCGAACGCGACCTCCTCGACCAGCAAGTTATCGACGTCCACGGACGCAAAGTCGTCCGCGTCAATGACGTCGATCTCTACCGCGATACGCTTGACCATCACCCCATCCTCAAGATCGCTTCGGTCGATGTCGGTGCACGGGGTGCCGTTCGGCGTCTGCTTAAGGGCGCGGTCCCCAACGCCGCGCTCCGTTCTCTCCTGCGCCGTATTCCGCCCCGCGCCATTCCTTGGCAGTTCGTCGACCTCATCGAGTCCGACCCCGCCCGTCGTGTCAAGCTCAAGATTTCCAACGACCGCCTAGCTGAGCTCCACCCCGCCGATATCGCCGACATCATCGAGGATTTGGCCCCAGATGACCGTGAAGCCGTCTTCGAAACCCTCGACTACGGCGTCGCTGCGGAAGCGCTCGAAGAGGTCGAACCCAAGCTGCAGCGGAAAATCGTGGAATCCCTCGATTCCGACCGCGTGGCCGACATCATGGAGGAGATGAATCCGGACGCCGCCGCCGATCTTCTCGGCGACCTCTCCGACGAACACTCCGAAGCCATTCTCTTGGAAATGCAACCAGAAGACCGCCAGGAAATGCGCGACCTCCTTGAGTTCGAGGAAGACACCGCTGCTGGACGCATGACCACCGACTATCTCTGGGTGGAGTTTGGAGCCACAGTAGCGGACGCCATCGCGACGCTGCGCGCTTTCGAGGGTGGCCCCGCAGCCGTCAGTACGATTTTCCTCACCGACTCCCACGGCACGCTCGTAGGCGCTGTTCCTCTAGCCAATCTTGTTCTGGCACCGGCTTCACAACCGTTACTATCTTTGGTGAATGAACCGCTCATCTCTTGCCACCAAGAAACTCAAGAAAACGAAGTCGCCGAACTCTTCGACAAATACAACCTGCTAACGCTTCCCGTAGTCGACGACCAAAAAATGCTCGTAGGCGTAATCACAGCCGACGACATCATCGGTTTTCTCCGCAGCCGAATCTAGAAAATCCAACTTCCCAAGTGTGGAGACGTCCGCCCCCCAACCGTCCCCTAATAAACCGTCCCCTAATAACCTGTCATCCTGAGCGAAGCCAAGCCTTCACGAAAGTGAAGGCCTGGCGCAGTCGAAGGACCCCTACACCCTCGATACCACCCGCACCGCGTCCAACTTTCTCACCGCATCCTGTTCGAACAAGCCTCGCACCACCGGCCAAAACCTGACTCCCACCCACCCACCTACACAAAATCCCCCCATCTCCACTTTCCCTATAGCCGAATCCCTCCAGCCCATTTATCCTGACCTTTCAAGACTCTCAATCCCATGTCCAAAGATGGCGATCATGCGGTGGCTCCGGCGCTGGAAAATCCAAATCCTGGTGCTCTTCTCGGTGCTCGGGCCGGGTTTTATTACCGCGAACGTGGACAACGATCCCGGCGGGATTCTTACCTATTCGCAGGCTGGAGCCCAGTTTGGTTATTCGCTGCTCTGGACCATGATTCCGATCACGGTCGCCCTCATCGTGGTGCAAGAGATGGTTGCCCGCATGGGTGCCGTCACCGGCAAGGGCCTCAGCGACCTGATTCGAGAAGAATACGGATTGCGCATCACGGTTTTCGTCATGCTGGGGCTGGTTATCACCAATTTCGGCAACATCGTCACTGAATTTGCTGGCATCGCCTACAGCATGGAGTTGTTCGGAATCTCCAAGTATTGGTCCGTTCCCGTTTGCGCCGTCCTGGTTTGGTTTCTTGTGATTAAGGGCGCGCAGAAGAACGTGGAAAAGATTTTCCTCGCCGGTTCATTTTTCTACATCACTTATATCGCTGCCGGTGTTTTGGCCCATCCCGACTGGACCCACTCTCTCATCGCCACGGTCAAGCCGCCTACCTTGGAATCCTTTCGAGAAAAGGGCGCGATCTTCATGGTGATCGGTCTGGTTGGAACCACAATCGCTCCCTGGATGCAGTTCTACCTGCAAGCCTCGATTGTCGAGAAAGGCGTGACCAAAAGGCAATACGGCGCTTCGCGCCTCGACGTTATCGTGGGCTGCATTTTTACCGACGTCGTGGCTTGGTTCATCATCGTCGCCTGCGCCGCAACTCTATTTGCCCATGGCTTCCGCGACATCCGAAACGTGAAGGATGCCGCCGAAGCGCTACGTCCCTTGGCTGGCCAATACGCCTTCATTCTCTTTGCCCTGGGACTCTTCAACGCCGCGCTATTTTCCGCGACGATCTTGCCGCTTTCGACGGTCTATACCGTATGCGAGGGCCTGGGCTTCGAATCCGGCCTCGACAACAAGTTCAGCGAAGCGCCAGTTTTCTATTGGTTCTACACGTTGTTGATTGCCCTGGGCGCGGGCGTCGTTCTAATTCCCAATCTCCCCATCCTTAAAATCATTCTCGGCTCGCAGGTCGTGAACGGCATGGTGCTCCCGTTCGTTTTGGTCTTCATGCTTTTGCTGATCAACAACAAAGAACTGATGGGCGAGTACGTCAATACGCGGCTCTTCAATCTGATCGCCTGGGCCACCGCCGGTATTTCAATCATCCTAACGCTGATCTACGCAGTAGGCCTAGCCACCGGCACGGCAAGCTGAGCGCGGTATTCCATTGTAAGTACTGTCATTCTGAGCGCAGCGAAGAATCCCCAGGGTGCCGAGAGCACCCGATACTCTCAAGCTTTCCTGCAATCAATCAGATTTCACAAACGCCTCGTATCAGGGTCTGGCTTCAGCCGGCCACCACATGGCCACGATGGGGTCAGCTTAAGCCGCTGTAGCAACGCTCTTGCCGCACTCCGAAAGCTGTTCTCAACCGAGGACAACTACAGAATCTTCCCCGCCGCCAAATCCTTCACCAACTGCAAATCCGCATCCAGAAAATCAAACTCCGGCAGTCGCTCCCGCTCCACCCACTGCACATCGCGGAAAATTCGATTCTCAATCTCGCCCTTATATTCCGGAACAGAAAAGAAGCGCAACTCTACCGCACTCCCGGTCCGGTAAACATGCTGAATACGCGCCACCTCATCCCCAATGCGCGCGTCAATTCCAATTTCTTCTTCCAACTCGCGCCGCAGAGCATCGCGGGGCTGCTCGCCAGTTTCAATCTTGCCGCCGGGGAACTCCCACTTTAGTGGCATGGGCTGGTGCTGCGTGCGCTGGCAAATCAGCATTTTGCCGTCCCGTAAGATTAGCGCCGCCACAACTTGTCTCATCCGGCCGACCACTCCCCGCATAGATTGAAACTCCGCTTTAGCTTTTGGCAAATCCCGCTACCGAAGACCGCGTTCCATTAAACCATAGTGAAAAAACCTGTGGGGAATTTTCGTGGACTAGCGTAACAGTGGAACGGGACCGATTCCGCGAGGAACGCGGGCTTCCGGGAACAACGTGGGATGCAAAGCCGCCGCTAGCGCGTGTAGGCCATGTAGTAACGTCGGTGCTGGGGTGTTGAGGTACTCATCGGGTATGCAGTAAACACGGCCCTCGCGCACGGCGCGCAGGCTGTTCCAGCCTCGCTGGGCCACGATCTTCTCCAGAGGAACGCGATCACCAGCTCCGCACCACGCCGCGACCAGCACGTCCGGATCGGCGGCCTGAATCGCCACTGGAGCCACCTGCTTTCCCGGCTCGCCCACAAACTCCCCGCCAGCGGCCTCCACAAGCTCTGCCACCCATTCCTGCGAGGTAATCAGCGGTTTGCCCCATTCCTCGCAGAATACCGTCAGGCGGGGCAGTTTGGCAGCTTCGACTCGCTCCCGAACCCGTGCAATCTCCCGCTCCATCGCGGCAACGACTTCGTGCCCTTGTGCTGAACGCCCCACCACGCCCGCGATCACGAGGATGTCGGTGTAGATGTCGTTTAAGGAGTGCGGAGCCAGACCAAGAAATCGAATGCCCGCCTTCAAAATGTCCGCTACGGCCTCGAGTTGGTAGGGAACTGACGCTACAACAAAATCCGGTTGTGCTGTGAGAATTTGCTCCCGGTTGGCGGTCCAGGAATCGGCGACAATTCTTCGCTCCGAATCACGTAGCTCGGGCACAACGTCTACGCAATATTTCGTACAGGCGACCACGCGATCCAGGCACCCCAGCGCCGCGAGGGTCACGGTTGCACTGGGTTGGAGGCTTACGATGCGGCGAGGGTAGAGGTCGTCGGGCACAGAAGTGATTATATCGACGAGGTACAATTACCCACTTTCGCGGCAGGTTGAAAACGATCCGTACATTGGGGTGAATGCCCTTTCGCCTAGATAAGGAAGGATGATGTACTCGGCACAGCTTCTCGACCACTTCCAGAATCCGCGCAACGCCGGCGAAGTCGCAAACCCGGACGCCTCGGCGCAACTGGAAAACCCCGCTTGCGGCGATGTTCTGCGTTTTGCTCTTCGCATGAAAGATGGGCGCATCTCGGAGATTCGTTTCCTAGCGCAAGGCTGCGTTGCGACCGTCGCGTGCGCCTCAACCTTGACTGAACTGGCGCTTCAGAAAACTGTACCTGAAGCGCAGTCTGTGAGTCGCGAAGAACTAGTAGTCGCGGTCGGCGGTTTGCCAGCGGAATCCAGCCACGCCAGTCATCTGGCCATCGATACGCTCCGCGCTGCGTTACGGCAGTTGCCGAGATCGTTGCAGTAGCTATTCGGGGAAGTAGACGGTCCAGCTATTCTCGCGGGCTTTTTTCTCGAGGTCCGGATTGGGATTTACAGCGAATCCAGCCTTCGCCATCGCCAGCATGTCCGCATCCCACTTGGAATTGCCGAATGCTGCATCAGGGATTCTACCCACGACATCGCGCAGCGCCCGCGGCTTGCCGGGGCCACTCGGAACGCGAACGAGGCGATCAACCACCATTCCATTCTCGATGAAGACTTCCGCGGAAAGCACACGCTCCGGTGGAATCCTAAAATACCGCACGCCCGCGCGTACAACCCACTGATTGCTCGAGGAAACGGCCCAAATCTCGCAGCCGCGCTGGTGGAGCAGTCGTACCAGCTCGAACATCGCAGGGAAAAAGTTTGGTGCAATCTCTTCGGAAATGAAGGTCTCTGCGGCGGCTTCGAGGTCCGCATCCGCTAGCCCTTCATGCAGCGTCACCATTTCGCCGCACATGGTGTCTTCATCCACTAAGCCTTTTCTGTAATCGGCGTGACGAGCTCGCACCCGCTGTGCAATGTCCTCGGAAATCAAGCCGCGTTCAATCTCCCAACGAAAGAATCCCTCGCCGGCATCTCCGCTCCACAAGGTGCCGTCGCAGTCAAACGCGGCCAGCTTCGGATCGAGCCGCAGCACGGCTTCGAGGAACTCCTCGTCTTCTCTTCGCAGAGCATCTTTGCGGGGAGTAATTCCAGTTTTCGAGGCAGGGATATCTTGCATGCGTGGCAGAGTCCTTTTCAGGGATTTCCGATGCTTAGTGCTGTGTGGTGATTGGTGCCGAGCCAGCCAGTGCCGTGTAATCTTCTGGCGTATCCACGTTCAGTGTTACGAACGGGTCGTCCACTGGGACGTACTCAATAAATTCCTGCCGCGCGTGCCGAACCTCACGAGCATTGGAGCTGGCAGGCGCACGCAGGAACGCTTCTATCATCTCACGGCCCACCACGATGGGGTGACCGTGCTTGCCACCGAATTCGG
>JAYTQD010000638.1:0-2692 GCA_043746935.1 Acidobacteriaceae bacterium
AGAAAATAGCCCGCCAGTTCCAGTTGTCCGATCAGCGCCAATTCGCGCTTGGCTTGCTGCTTCGCTTTTTCCAACAACTTCGCATCTCGCTTCGGCAGATATCGACTGAGGACTCCTTCCTCGACACGTTTCTCCAGAAACGACTGCATGGTATCGCTATCGGGCACGGGATAAGTCGGGAAGCGATATCCCAAGTCGCGCATTTCGTAGGACAGTCGCGCCGAAAGTTCTTGGGTGTTGGCGATGGCTTCCGGCAAATCACGAAACAATTCCTGCATCTCGCGTGGGGAACGCAGGTACCGCTCGGAATTCAACGCAAGTAAACGGCCAGCCGTATCCAGCGTGCAATGATGACGGATAGTGGTGAGCACATCCAGGACTTCACGGTCCTGGGCCGTGGCGTGGTTCACACCGTTGGTTGCGAGGATTGGCAGTCCCAATGTCCGCGCAATTCGAACCGCTGCTTGGTTGCGATATTCCTCATTGCGGTCGAAATGGCGCTGCAATTCGACATAGACGTTCCCGGAGCCGAACAGGTTCACAAGCCTCTCGACTTCATATTGGGCTTCATCGAATCCGCCCCGCCCTAGGGCGGCCGCGAGCGGGCCTTCGTCGCCCCCGGTGAGACAGATCAATCCTTCGGTGTGCTCCTGAATATCGGCCAGCATTGCCGCGCCTTCGGCCTTCGTGCCTTCCCGCAATTTGTAGCGGGTAATCAGGCGGCACAGGTTCTGGTAGCCAGTCACAGACTCGGCCAACAAAGGAAAGCGCACTGGTTCCATCGGCACAAGATGCGGTACCCACTCTGGCGGGTGGGCGCGTTCTCCGCCATCGAGCACTGCAATTTCCGCTCCAATGTGAGCGCGTACGCCCAGCTTTTCCCCCGCGATGTGAAAGCGTGGCGCGCCGTAGAGACCATTACGGTCGAGCAGCGCCATCGCGGGCATCCCGAGCTGGGCACAACGGGCCATCAGTATTTCGGGCAGGGAAGCGCCCTCCAGAAAGCTAAAGGCCGAGCGGGCATGGAGTTCCACATACATCGCAATCTCTCAGTCGTAGATTCCGGTCAGATACCAGCAACGGGCGCCGGAGTCGTAGGCGACTCGGCAATATAGTTTTTCGCGCTCCCCCAATCTCGCGTCCAACGCCACGTTCAATGTCACTTCCCACTCCTCGCGGCACCACTCTGTATGGGTCCACCAGGCTCCGCTCGCTTTCCACGGTCCAGAAGCCTTGTGAACGGGGAGCTTCCGGCTATCCAGAGAGAGTGTGACCATCCGCGAATGTTGCATTTCCACTCGTACCGCGCGGGGAGGCCGCAAGATGCGCAACGCGGATGCTGGACTTCCATTTATAGAAACTCGCGGACCGGCACTTGCGCCGGGGAGAAAGGAAGCCATGCGAAACGCATCGGGACGATGACAGTCCAACAGTTCCGGTGCACCAACACGATCTTCGCCGACCAGTTTGCGCAGCCGTGCCAGCAAGACTTCCAAGCGCGCAGCTTCCGGTGTTTGTGGGACGAACAAGCCTTGCTGTACGGTTTGTGGACGTGCCGGTTGCGCTTTCATGTGCAAGGCGACGACGGCGCCCTTCGGCGGATGTATTTCCAGATCTAGCTGGATCAACTTCAGTAGCGTGGGATGGTTGCACTCAGGCAATGCCGGACGGACCACGCGGCAATGTTCTTTGCCGGATACACCCTCCAGCACCAGTCTTGTCTCCACGCAAGCGACGGCTAGAGCGTGCTCTGCCGCTCGCGCCAGAATCTGCTCCAGCATCCGGCTCAGCAGAAACAGCAGCGGTTCCAGAAGATCGACCGGATGTTCCAACTCTGTGCTTTCGCTCAAGACCGAATCTACTGGCGGTTCAGCAGGTACAAGTAAGTGTTGATACTCACCGCGGGCCAATGTTTGGAGCCGATATCCCGTTTGCCCAATTCGTGCGATCAACTCTTTTTGCGGCAGAGTCGCCAGTGCGCCCAGTGCCTTAATTCCCCACGATAGGAAGGTCTCTTCCTGTTCTGGCTCGAGTTCCAGGACAGCGACAGGAAGCGAGGCTAGGACGCATGCTTCATTCCCAGGCGGAATGATCGTGGTTCCCGGAAATCCACGTGCCGCCAACACAGCCGCATAAGCGTTACACGAGGTTGCGATGCTGGGTTCAAATCCCGCTGCGTCCACGTCACGCCACAGCGCACCAGCGATCTGTTCCGGCCTGCCGAAAAGACGCTCCGATGCGGAAACATCCAAAATGAGCGTTGCCCCGGAGGTGGTCTCTCCAGGGGAGGCCAGCACTTCGATCCGGGGTGAGAACCGCTCCGCACATTGCATCAGAATGAGGAAGCTGGACTCTTCCTGCTGCTTCTGTCTTGAGGACACCGAGACCCTATCGAAAGACTCTGCCTGCAGTCGTCCCATGCCCAATTCAAGTCCAAGACTTCGTGCCCGCTGGTTCAGGGCGAACACGGTTTCCAGCGGAGGATCGCCATCCAGAATCGTGATCGGACGTTGGCGCAACTCGGGCCGTAGGCGCACCAGTGTTTGCGCAGCGAAATCGCGCACATCAAGGCACAGATACAACGGCGCCAGCATGGCTCATCTCGCCCATAGGGTCGTTCGCTTCCAGGAAGTCCCGGCGGCACACACGGGCTTCTTCCCGAACGACTGAAGCGACTCCCGCATCGCTCCAC
>JAYTQD010000639.1:0-2688 GCA_043746935.1 Acidobacteriaceae bacterium
CAACTCGTCAATTACGCTGGCCGTGAAGGTTAAATCCGCTTTGCCCCCCGCATAAACATCCCATGTGTCTGCGTTAACGTCGACTAAGCGGAAACGAAACGGGCAGCTCGAATCGCCGGGCGCGGGAATCACCACGGGAGTCTTCTCCGTGCCTACTGACCCATGCGGCAAGGTGAGCTTTCCCCGGCAGTCGGGCGCCATCGCCAGTTGCGCCCGTCCGATGCGCTTTAATCCCACATCCGATTTGCCATGTACATACAAAAGAAAAAGCTGCGCCGTTGTGTCGGATAGATCCGCCACCGCCTGCGAACCCATGCGCAGCTTCTGGGTGAAAGGCCGATCTGCCGGAATATCTGAAAATTCAATCCTTTCGTCCTCGGCGGTGTGCGTCGAAAGAAAGACAAGCCGCAAGTGGTGCGCGACCACCTCACTGGCGTGAGAAATTTCCAGTTCGAAAATCTTCAGGTTGTCCAGCTTCGCCTGCACGTGATCCAGGTGAAACTCTGAGTTCACAGTCTGGAAGTCATCCACGGTCACCTCGCCCCGCAGCCCCCACATGGGGTGCGCGCTTCCTTCCGGCACCATGGTGGACCTGCGAATTATGATTTTTGCCGGACCTTCACAGCGCAGGCCGCTCGTTCCGTTCGGGGAGTGCGGAGGGTCGGACACCCTCAAATTCACATCTTCGAGTTCGAAGGTAGCCCCTGGTGCAACGGTAACCGGACCCCGGAGATCCAGGGAAATTCCTTTCAATTTCACCCGTCCTTCAATTCGCAGCGGGCCATCGTGGCGATAATCGCTTCGCCCCTCGATCACGGTTCCGCCAACCACAGTTCCGTCGCGGAGCTCCGGGAGAGTTCTCTGTGCCTGTGTCGACACTGCCACGGCGAGAAGGAGTAGTAGAAACGTCGATTTCAATATCGATTTCAATGTCAATTTCATTAAAGATGGACACACTTCGGGCTTGTACGCTTGTTCGGCAGAATACAATGAAATCTAGTTCCAGCCGAACGTTTATCAAACATTCCTTCACAAATTCGGTCGCTGGTTGCTGTGCGCTCGGTTTGCATCGTATGCTGGGCGTTCGGGGGAACTGCATGCAGGTGTTCGGAGCGAAGCTGCGCCGCCGGTTTCTTACCATCGCTTGGATTCGGGCTTCGACTGTGTTCCTCTGCGTCGTTTCCAGTGCCGCAGCCGAACAGACTCTGAAGGTGTTGCTTCAACAAGCTTTTGATTTCCATCAGAGAGCCCAATATTCCCAAGCTTTGCCCCTATTGCGTCGCGCCCATCAGCTTGACTCCAGGGATTATTTTGTCAACTTGCTTTTGGGGATTGACCTGCTGCGCACGGGAGAACCCAAGGAATCACTTTCTTTCCTCAAGATGGCTGCCAATTTGCGTCCTAAAGAGGAGTATCCTCTGGCCTATATTGGCGAGGCTTGGGCACGTCAAAAATTGTACGGAGAGGCCGCCGAGGCATACTTGAAGGCGGTTCAAGTCGCGCCGGGATACTCTGAATCGTCGGTGGCTTTTGTTGACTTTGCCCTGGCCCGCGTCGCTAGTGTGTCGGGAAGTCTGCGCGGTTCTCAGGCAGGGCTGGCTGCGGAATATCGCTTGCGCGCGGTAGCTTTGCTGGAAGCGGATATTTCGCGCCGTCAGCTCCTGGAGCATGCCGCCGACCTGGATCCGACCGCTCCCGGTGTCTGGACTGATCTTGCTCGCGTGGCTCTTGCGGAGAGTGATACCGACGCGGCCGAGCAGTATCTGCGCCGAGCCCTGCAACAGAACGTGAGCGATTTGGCCGCATGGCTAGTGGACGCACAATTGGCTGCGCAACGATCCGATTGGAAGCGAGCCGTCGAGCGCATCAGTGCGGCCGAAAAACGTTCTCCTTTCGCGGTGACACAGGCCGCACGGGCTTGGCCTCCCCGGCTCCAGGCACCTGCATCGGTCTTGACTGGAGCCGCGACCAGATTTTTTTCTTGCGTGGGCCA
This sequence comes from Acidobacteriaceae bacterium, assembly GCA_043746935.1. Taxonomy (GTDB): domain Bacteria; phylum Acidobacteriota; class Terriglobia; order Terriglobales; family Acidobacteriaceae; genus JANXUC01. Next base: position 1,994 of record JAYTQD010000639.1, read on the forward strand.
ATCGCCGACTGCTTGTAAACTTCCCATTTTTAAACTATCCATGATCGCGAGCGCCGCTCCAGCAGCTCCTTTCGCTCTCTACGGACAACAGCGGTGGGAAGCCCTAGCCAGGCTGCCGGTGCCGACTCAGCCGGAATCCTGGTTGCAACGCGGCGTGGCTTTCGCGCGACTCGAGGACTGTCAGCGCGCTATTCCGGCTTTGGAGAGAGGTCTGCAACCGGAAGCGCCCGATGTGTACGGCAGGTTCCTGCTGGCCTGGTGCTACTCGCGTGAGGCAGGACAAGTGGCGGATCAAGTTCATGCAACGGAGGGAGATGTGGCTGTCCGCCTCATGCGTGGTGACATCTTGCTGCGCCTGCGGGCCGACGCGCCAGCGGCTATCTCCGAGTACCAGGCTGCGCTGCTGGAGCATCCTAACGATCCGGCGGTCCTGGAACGGCTGGCGGACGCGCAGTTCGGCGCGGGGAAAATCGACGACGCGCGCCAGTCCGCACAATCCGCGCTCCAGCGTGACCCGCAACGCCTCGCTGTCAAGCGCACGCTGGCCAGGATCGCCATGCAGGAACGCGACTATGCCACGGCCTTGCCGTATCTCCGCGAATTTGTTGCCAGTAGTCCGACCGATGCCGTCGCCCGAATTGAGTTGGGAACAGCCTGTGCCCAGACGGGCGCACTCGACGAGGCATGGCGAAATC
>JAYTQD010000640.1:0-2687 GCA_043746935.1 Acidobacteriaceae bacterium
CTTACGCAGCCTAGCACGAACAGCTTTTATGCTAGCGTGACGATCTGTGCCCCTGGAACAACCAACTGTCAGACCATCGACAATATCCTGGTGGACACCGGTTCCGAGGGATTGCGAGTCTTGCAATCGGCGATGACATCGGTCGTACTACCTCAAATCGGCGATGGCAGTGGTGACTATTTCAACAACTGCGTTTCATTCGTGGACGGATCCTATCTCTGGGGGCCTGTTGCAGCGGCGGATATCTACATCGGCGGCGAGGTGGCTTCGAGCAGCGTGAGTGGCGTACAGATCGGCGTGCCCATCCAGCTCATTAGCAGCGGTAATCCCACGGTGCCATCGGCCTGCTTGCAAGTCGGCGCCACGCAAAACGACAACACGCCAGGGCTTCTGGGCGCAAACGGCATTCTGGGAATAGGTCTGGAACCAACCGATTGCTATTTGCAAGGAACGGACTTGTGCGACGGCATCCATACCGCTTCCATCGTACCGGCCTACTTCTTGTGCCCCAGCTCGGGGTGCTTCGCGACGGATGCTCCAACCACGATACCGGCCAGCCAACAGGTTTTGAACCCGGTGGTTGGGTTTACTGCGGACAATAACGGAACCCAAATAACCTTTCCCTCACTTCCCATCAACACTGTGAGCACACCTGTTGCTAACGGATCTTTGGTTTTTGGCATTCCGGCAAACAGCACGGCAAGTGCCGTTCTCTTCGTCGATAGCCAGGACTTCTTCCCTACCGTGTTCAATAGCCAGACGCTTGCGAGCAGCTTTATTGACAGCGGCTCGAATGGAATGTTCTTTCCATCGTCGATAACTGCGTGTACGAGCAATACTGCCAAAGGCTTTTACTGCCCTTCCGCGCAGCAGGGTCTGTCTGCCACTAACCATGATCCCAGCGGGGTAAACCCTCCCAGCACGGTATCCTTCAAGATCGACAATGCCGATACACTGTTCACCACCAGTGACTCCGCTTTCAGCACTCTTGGGGGGCCAGGGGGCGGAGGCTCTTTCGATTTTGGAGCGCCGTTCTTCTACGGACGAACCATCTTCACCGGAATCGACCAGCAGGTAAACTCCGGTGGGTTCATTAGTGGAAATCCGCCGTTCGTGGCGTACTGACCTTTTCTTCCTTGTAAGGCACACGGCCCGCGTTCTGAATCCCTTCAGGCGCGGGTTCTTTTTTGTTCTGAGCAGAGAGAAGCCCACAACCCGCCGCTCCGCTTATAATTCCTTATTAAGAAGCACGATTCGTTACAAGCTTTAGGGAGTTGTTGCATGACATCCTCGGAAGCATCCTCGGGCCCTTTCCTGCAAGGTGCGCTGGTGCTGGTGACGTTGTCGTCGCCGCGGGAAAAATTTTGGGGAGCGATTCTCTCGCTCTCCACGGCGGGGATTTCTCTGCGTGGGTGCGAGCTGGCTTCGTTCGAAGATTGCGTGGCGATGACCCGGTCGGGCGAGGGCTTCACGCCAGGGGCCGTCTTCTTTCCCATGCACCGCGTGGAGCGTATGGAGATTGATGCTTCGGTGAACGGCCTGCCTTCGCTGGCCGAGCGCTTCGCCACGGAGACCGGGGCGGATGTGGCGCAACTGCTGGGTGGAACACCGGGGCGTGGCGCTTGAAGTTTTCTCACATTCTGACCGCGCCGAATCAGCTCACGCTGCTGCGGATGGTGTTCATTCCGTTCATCGTCCTGAGCTTGATGGATCGGAATTACAAGCAGGCGTTGATTCTTCTGGTAATCGCCGGACTAACGGATCTCTTCGACGGATTCCTGGCGCGCAAGCTGCACCAGCAGACGCGCATTGGCCAATATCTTGACCCCATTGCGGACAAGTTGCTGTTGAGCACCTTGTTCATGGTGCTGGCGATTCTCCACCTCATCAAGTGGAGATATACAGTAGTTGTGTTCAGCCGTGATATCGGAATTCTGGGCGTGAGCGCCGTGCTCTACGCTACGGCGGGTCTGCGGGATTTCCGGCCCAGCATTTTTGGCAAAATGAATACGCTCTCGCAGATTGCGGCGGTATTTTTCGTGATGCTCTTTCTTGTCATACCGGCGCAGTGGGTGTGGTTTGGGAAAACACTTTTTTTGCGCATGACGTTTGCCTTCACGATAATTTCCGCTCTGCACTATGTCCTGCTCGTGGGCCAGCGCATGCGCGAGTTGGGAGCGGGAGACGCACTTGCGGATGAAATTGCGCCTGCGGAGTAAGTCCCGCACTGTGAATTCCGCTGGTACGTGGTATTCGGAGTTGACCCTGTTTCTGCTTCGCCCCTAGAATCGAACTTCGGCTCTCATTCATGTCCCTGCATCTTTACAACACACTTTCCGGCATGGTGGAGGAGTTCCGGCCTCTGCACGGTAACGAAGTCCGCATGTACGCCTGCGGGCCGACGGTGTATGACTACGGCCATATCGGCAACTTCCGCACGTTCGTGGCGGTCGATCTGCTCAACCGGTTTCTGCGCCAGAGCCGCTACGACGTGCACTACGTTATGAACATTACCGACGTGGACGACAAGATCATTCGTAACGCGGCGCGCGACGGCCTGAGCGTGCGGCAGTATACGGCGCCCTACGACAAGGCCTTTCAAGAAGATTCCGCATTGCTCAATATTCGGCAACCGGAATCCATGCCACACGCCACGGACTATATCGATGCCATGGCGAAGTGTGTGG
>JAYTQD010000641.1:0-7148 GCA_043746935.1 Acidobacteriaceae bacterium
CATTGACTGGTTCAGGCTTCGGCTTAAATCAGAGTGCTGGAAGCGTTTGGCTTGGGACTGCTCCCGGTTTGGTGGTGAGTTGGAGTGACACTCAAATCACAGGGGACGGCTCGGGCGTTACCGGTATTCTGCCTGCTGTACCCAGTTCCACTGGAGTGGGGCGGGTGGCTCAGGTTTTGAACTTGCTGGGAACAACCGCGAGACAAAGGGTGTCCGATCCTTTACGTAGCAAGGATGGGAGGAACAATGTTCATATTACGGAACGCGACTACCCAACCACACGGCATGAAGTCTCGGCGTCATCGACATCCACCCTTACCATCAACCGACACGCAGTCTCCGGATAGAACGGTCATCACGGAGCACCTTGATACGACGTGGAAGGTGTTGCGGGTGGGGAGCGGAGGGATGGCTGTCGGAGGCGGGTTGTATTGGACGGCGGCTGCCACCGCGCTTGTAATTCTCATTCTCCTGATCGTCGTGGGCCAGATGGAGAGTATTTTTGGCTTAAAGATCCGCCGGATGGTTTTTCGCCTGACCACGCAGATTCTCGAACCCACGATGTCCGCCGCCAACGCCGCGTTCGCGGAGTCGAAGGTCACTGTGGAACGCTTGCGGGTACTGCGTATGGAGCAGGAGTTCGTCCTGGAATTCGAAGCCCATGTGGGCCTTCACCAGCAAAAGAAACTGGCAGCTAAAATTACTCCCCTCGGCACAAAGTTCGAGCTCCTTTTCACTCTAGCCAGCCGCAGTACGGAGGACGCTGGTTAAAGAGGAGGTGTCCAACACACCAGGGTCCGGTTGTGCCTAGCGCGGCTCCCTGAATTTCGATTCACCGGGACTCCTGACTCATTACTGTGTCCGTGGGCCGCGTCAGCTACATCCTGTATGCTGGTCGCCGGCCAGCCTTGGTTGCGCTGGATCATGGTTTCCGCGGAATCCCGGCAAAGCAGCTACGTGGCCCAACAGCAAATTACGTCACTCCTCCACGATCATCACCGGATTCGCCCGGGCGATCCGGATGATTTTTTCGTGCGAAATTTGGCCGACGTAGCCGGCGAAGCTGGCAGCGTCATGACGCTGCTGTCCATCGCCAGTATTTCGCTCCTGGTGGGTCGCGGAATAGAGCAGGATCAATTTGCGCGACGATCTGCCCTTTCTTGACGCGAGAGTTAAAGTCGACGAAAAGATGGGAGATCGTCCCGGAAGCTTGCGAGCCTACCTGAACTGTGATCACGGCATTGATGGAGCCGGTCGCTTCCACGACCTCGCGAATGTCTCCGCGGTCAGCCTTGGAGGTGAAGTATTGCGGTTTGTCCGGCCTTCGAAACGAAACACCAGCAACCACGGCGACGACAACAATTGTTCCCACCGCGATGAGGCAGTAACGCTTCAGCACGCTTTCCCTCGTTCTGTATAGGGACAACTTTTCGCTGGAACCTGACTCAGCTGAAAAGTAGGTGTCTCACTAAAAAGTTCGAAATGCCCTCGGCTCCAGCATTCGAGATCCTGGCAATGATATTACGGTCGCCGGTGATCGCGCCAAGAGTTACTGCTAAATCGATGGTGAAGATTAAGAAAAGTTTAGGTTTGCCGCAGATGGCTGCGGTCTGGCCAAAAGCGAGGCCACGAGACCGAGTGTCGCTGCGAAGGAGAGCCACACACCGGGGATCGCGCGATTCCCGGTGCTGTGAATCAAATATGTGCTGATCGCTGGCGTAAAACCACCAAACACCGCGGTGGCCAAGCTATAGGCGAGCGCGAAGCCCGTGGTTCTTACACTTACGGGCATGATCTCCGTGAGAAAGACCACCATAGCGCCGTTGTAGCTGCCGAAGAGAAATGACAACCAGAGTTCGACGACCAGCAGTCTTGCGAACGACGGATCGCGCACGAGCCACAGCATTGCGGGATAGGCTGTAAGGATCATCAGGGTTGTGAAAGTGACGAGCAGAGGCCGACGCCCTACTCTGTCGGAAAGCGTCCCCATCACCGGCAGCCAGAAAAGATTAGAGGTTCCCACGCATAGCGTCACGATCAGACTTATCATAGTGGACAAATGAAGGACCGAGTTACCGAACGTTGGCGTGTATGCCGTGATCATGTAGAAGGATACTGTCGTCATCGTGGCCATCATAGTTCCAATAACTACGATGCCCCAGTTGGCCGTTAGTGAACGGAGAATCTCCTGAGTGCTGGGACGGTGCTTGCGGGCTGCGAACTCGTCCGTCTCCTGTAGAGATCGGCGGAGCCGGAACAAAAACGGAATGATGATACAACCGATCAGCAAAGGGATGCGCCATCCCCAGAGCAGCATCTTCTCCGGCGGGAGAACCGAGTTCAGTACGACCCCGACCAGCGCCGCGAACATGACCGCCACCTGCTGGCTTGCCGATTGCCAGCTTACGTAGAAGCCTTTGTGGCCAGGGGTTGCGATTTCGGAAAGGTAGACGGAGACGCCTCCCAGCTCCATGCCTGCTGAGAAGCCCTGTAGCAAACGGCCCATCAGTACGAGAAACGGCGCGAGCAGGCCAATGGTGACGTATCCCGGAACACAAGCGATCGAGATGATGCCAACGGACATGAGGCCCAAAGTAAGGATCAGGCCAGCGCGGCGTCCGTTACGATCCGTGTACGCGCCGAGAACGATGGCGCCCAGTGGCCGCATCAAGAAGCCCGCCCCAAAAGTCATGAGCGACAGCATTAAAGATACGAACGGGTTGCCGCTGGGGAAGAAAGCGCTGCCGATGGCTGCGGCGTAGTAACCGAAAACCATGAAGTCGTACATCTCCAGAAAGTTTCCGCTGGAGACACGGATCACGGACCAGATCGTGGCCTTGCGGTCCGCGGGGCTCATCATTTACTAGCGCTGACTTGCTCGGCAATGGCGGCACCTAGTTCTCTTGTAGTGGACTTTCCGCCGATATCCGGTGTACGAACTGTGGAATGCGCCAATGTTTCGGCAATTGCGTTTTCAACCGCGTCGGCGGCCTCGGGAACGCCCAGGTGACGCAGCATCATGGCGCCGGACCATATCTGCCCAATCGGGTTAGCGATTCCTTTGCCCGCGATATCGGGAGCGGAACCGTGAACCGGTTCGAACATCGAGGGGAATTCTCTTTCAGGATTCAGATTGGCAGAAGGCGCGATGCCGATAGATCCGACGACGGCCGGGCCCAGGTCGGAGAGGATGTCTCCAAACAGATTCGATCCTACGACCACGTCAAACCAATCCGGGTGGCGGACAAAATGAGCGGTCAAGATATCGATGTGATACTGGTCGATCTTAATGTCCGCGTATCCGCCGGCCATCGCGTGAAAGCATTCATCCCAAAACGGCATGGTGTGAATGATGCCGTTCGATTTGGTCGCCGAAGTTACATGCTTCTTGCGTTTGCGAGCCAGATCGAAAGCGAACTTGAGCACACGGTTCACACCGCGCTTGGTGAAAACGGTCTGTTGCACCGCGATCTCGTCGTCCGTTCCTTCATAGAGACGCCCGCCGATGTTGGAGTATTCTCCCTCGTTGTTTTCGCGGACAACGCAGAAGTCGATCTCGCCGGGCTTCCAGTTCTTGAGCGGAGTTTCGATGCCTTCGAAGAGCCGCACAGGGCGGAGGTTCACGTATTGCCGGAAATGGCGTCGGATGGGAATGAGAAGACCCCAAAGGGAGATGTGATCGGGAACCCTGGGATGCCCGACAGCACCCAGGAAGATGGCGTCGAAACGCCGCAGTTGCTCGATGCCGTCATCCGGCATCATCTTTCCGGTCTTCACGTAAGTTTCGCAACTCCAATCGAAGTGGTGCCAGTCGAACTGGAATCCGAAGCGTTGGCCCGCCGCGCCGAGTACCCGGATGCCTTCGGGCACCACCTCTTTGCCGATGCCATCGCCTGCGATGACTGCAATATTGAACGTTTTCATGCGTCGCGCGTTCTAACCTTTCTCGGAGGACAGCAATGGGGACAAAGCGCTCACGTCGGAAGCTGACTCCATGCCCCTGACGAAAGCAATAATTTTCTCGGCTTTGGCGGCGGGGCATCCGGCATACTCGGCACAGCCGCGGAACTTTGCGGCGGCCTCCTCAAACGTCATGGGATTCGCCGGGCTGCCCTTGCCAAAAGCGGCCTGACCGGCGATGACTTTGCCGTTCCTTAAGTGAATCTTCAGGATCGATGTCATCTTGTCGAAGCCAGCGCTCTCGGCCTCGGGGTCCACGTAGAAGTTGATTTTCGCGATCATCTCCTGGACGTCGGGTCTTAGTACGACCTTCTCTGAGAAGTCACCCAGGTTAGCCTTTCGCTGAATCAGCAAAATCGCGAGGCAGAATTCCATGCTGAATTTGGCTTCGAGTCCGGTCTTGGGGCGATGATGAAGAAGCGTGGTCGTCATGCTATGGTTGGCACCGATATCGACTTTTTCGACCTGCTCCGGGAGGATGTTGCTGGCTTCGATCAGGCGCATCAACTCTGTCATGGCGGGGTGCGCGAGGGAGCCCGAGGGGTAGGGTTTAAGTGAGACGCCCGGAGAGGAAAACGTCCAGGGCTTTCCCAGATGTTCCAGGATCGCGGATGGATCATAGGAACCGCCGAACGCGTGAAAGAAGCCGCGATCCGCCTCCAGAATTTGCTCCGCCGCATTCCACCCCAGCGCGACGAGTTCGACCGAGGCAAGCCCGCTCTCTGCGCCATGTCCTGCCTGGAAGGGCTTCGTCATTGTGCCGAAGTTCTCCCGCAGTCCTCCGGAGTGACTTGCTGCCAAGCCGAGTGCATTCAGGATTTGCTTTGGTTCGAAGTGGAGAAGTTTGGAACAGGCGGCCGCCGAGCCGAAGGGACCGCAGGTTCCTGTGGAATGAAATCCATCTTGATAGTGACGCGGAGAGATGGACTCGGCGATTTTGCACTCGACTTCCACGCCCAAGTGATATGCCAGCATGAACTCCTTGCCGGAAATTCCTTTGCCTTCGGAAAGCGCAAGGATGGCAGGAAGAACGGGCACAGTCGGATGTACCAACAGGCCATACACGCGGTCTTTGGCAACGGCGAGTTGCGTATCGTCAAAATCGTCGGCATGAATCGACACGCCATTGAGGAATGCGGCAAAGCGTGGGGAGGTTTTTTGATTAGTTCCGATAATAGTAGCTTTCCCTCCGCTGATGCCGAGGTTGGCCACATACTGGCGGCTGATTGCGCCGGTCTCTGCCTTGGAGCCGGCCAGCGCTAATCCCAATCCGTCCAGAATGGACTTCTTGCCGAGCTCGATGACGTCGGCAGGAATGTCTTCGTACTTTGTTGTCGCAATGAATTTGGCGACATAGTCCGTAACGCCGCTGGCTTTGGGAAAATCGCCGCAGGTCGCAGCTTGCGCAACGGGCGGAGACTTTAGCAGCGCGCTGGCAGCAATCGCGCCGATCACCGTTTTTCCAAAATCTCGTCTAAGCATGAGCTGGTCCTGACAATGTGCCGATCTATTTCTGACTGCATCCTTTGTCGCCTGAGGAATTCAAATCGTTGCGAACGACCTGACCGCCCTTCATGACAAATTTGACGCGTTCGAGTTCCGTGATATCCGCGAGAGGATCCCCACATATTGCAATCACATCCGCGAATTTCCCATGCTCGAGTGAGCCGATCTTGGATTCCCACCCCATCATTTGAGCGTTTCCAATGGTGGCCGCTCGCAGCACTTGTAACGGCGTCATGCCGAACTTGACCATGTACGAGAATTCCTTGGTCTGCGTGCCATGCGGAAACGGGCCAACTCCGGTGCCAAAGGCGATCTTAACGCCAGCTGCGACGGCACGTCGGAAGTTGGGTTCCGATACGGAGGCCGTGCTGGGACCGCCGTACTTCTTGGCGTCATGCTCGCGCTCAATTTGGTAGTGGTAGAGCGTCGGGATCAGGTAGATGCCTTTTGCCTTGAATAGGGCAATGTCCTCATCGGTCAATTGCACCGCGTGTTCCACGGTATCCACGCCCGCGACAAGGCAGTTGTGCAGCCCCTTGCCGCCGAAGGCATGACAGGAAACTTTGTGGCCGTGATCGTGGGCCTCTTCGACCAGCGCTTGGACTTCTTCGAAGGTAAACTGCGGTGGGATTACCATGGAGCCGTCAGGGGCAAAGCTGAAATCGTTCGTGGAATAGAACTTAATCCAATCGGCGCCGTTGAAGAGCTGCTCGCGCACCGCTTTGCGCGCCTCCCACGGGGAATCCACCGTTTCGAGCATCGAGGGCAACGGAATATCGCGCGAGTACCCCTTGGGGTGGAATCCCCCTGTGGCCTGAAATCCGCGTCCAGAGACTTGTAGGCGCGGACCTTGCACCAGGCCGTTATTGATGGCAGTGCGCAGATCGACATCTCCGTACATTCCCCCGAGGGTCTTGAGGTCGCGCAGCGTCGTGAACCCCACGTAGAGGTCGCGCTGGCTGTTTACAAGCGCTTCCAGCTCGCGGTATTGCAGGGACTCCTTCATCATCTGCTCATCCAACTCTGGACCGCTGGCAAAGACGTGCGTGTGCCCGTCGATCAACCCGGGCAATACTGTGGCGTTGCTAAGGTCGAGCACCTCTGTACCCGGTGGAATCTGTATCTCCTCGGGAGAGCCAACCTGGACGATTCGCGTTCCTTCGATCAGGATGAGTTGCTGCTTGCGCAGCTCGCCGGATTTGGGGTCAAACAAACGTCCGGCGCGGATGGCTAGTCGCTCGTTGGTTCGGATCTGTGGCGGAGGAAGAGGCGGGGGAGGCGGTGTCGGGGGTTCTTGCGCTAGTAAAAAGCCACAACCCAGAACAACACTTGCGGTGACCGCAATGGAAAGCAGTGTTCCACAAAGTCGAACCGTTCGAGACTTCATTGTTCCTCCGCCAAGGTTGATTCGGGACTCGCTGGCACCGTTCTCAGCAACGTAGCTAGCCCGGCTGCAACCAAGGTGATGACTCCCAGGTAAGTCAACCCCGACAGAAAGCTGCCGGTACGCTTGTTGAGGTACCCGACGATCAGCGGAGCGAAGTAAGCCCCCAGGTTCCCAATTGCGTTGACGAACCCCATGACCGAGCCGACGATCCTAGGCGATAAAGTTTCCGTTGGTATCGCCCAGAACGCGCCCATCGGCCCATACGCGCCAACGCCGCTGAGGGCGATGAAAGCGA
>JAYTQD010000642.1:0-7135 GCA_043746935.1 Acidobacteriaceae bacterium
CTCTTGGCTTCCAGTCCGACACCACGCGCATTGCCACTTTCATCTTTGGCAACGAAGTCAGTAACCAGAGTTTCTCCTTCCTGGATGGCGTTAAAGGTGGCCACCATTCGCTGTCTCATCATGAAAAGAATCCCGAAAATCTGCGCCAGTATCAATTGATCAATCGCTGGCATGTTGCGCAATACGCTTACTTACTGAGTAAGTTGCGGGCCATGAAAGAAGGCCCCCGCACGGTGCTCGATAATTCCGTCATCCTGTTCGGAGGCGGCTTTCGCGATGGCAACAAGCACGATCCGCATAACCTGCCGATTCTGCTGGGAGGGCGCGGCGGTGGCCGGCTCGCGGCCGGTCAGCATCTCTCTTACGGCCCCGACACGCCGCTCTCCAATCTTTACGTCAGCCTCCTCGACATCCTCGGTGCCCCGGTGGAACGCTTCGCCGACAGTACCGGACCGCTCCCCGGCGTGCTGGTAGGCTAGTCTTTCGATCCGACGCTAAACGAACCCCTCGCCGTTATCCGCCCCTAACGCGTTATGCGCGACATGCAGAGCCGTTATTCGCATTATCTCAATGTCAAGTACCGCGAGACGCCCTGGGTCATGATCGCGCCCCTCTTTGGGGTCAAAGATATCGACCATTTCGCGCCTTACTTACGCATGGGTCCTGTCAATTGGACCCCCCGTTTCGATGCCCGTTTCCTCGATGCTCAAGGCTTCCGCGAGTTTCTCCGCTATATCGAAACCAACCCCATCCGCGCGGGCTTGGCGCAGCAGGGACGGCCTTGGCTCTGGTCCAGCGCGAACGCGCATTGTCTCGGCCACGATCCCGATGACTTAATTACTTTCGACCTCTGGCGCGATATCTTTGGTAACGCCGACACCATCATCGCCGACTGGCTAACTTACGTTGACGGCCCGCTTAACGAAGTCCTTGCCAACGCCGCTCGCGCCCGCCTACATTCCGGTTCGCGAGTGAACCGGCCTACGGGTTGGGCTTCCAGCCCGAGTCCACCGCCTGGCTGAACAGGCTTTCCCCGCTCTCCTGCCCCGCCACCCACGTCCCTGCTCTGACTGCTGCTCTCCGTCACCCCGCGTTCATTCTCCGCTCGCCTAACCCGTCGCCCGACGCCTTCGCCCCCGCTCGCCCTGTTTCCCCCAACTTCGCCAGTTCGTTTCTCGTTTTAGACCGCATCCCCGCCAAGTAACCGAAACTATCTACCATTTTGACCCTTCCCTTTCAAAGTGCCCGGCACTCGGCCTTTTCCAATTCGCTATCAATTTGAGCCCCTCTTCCACTAAATGCCGCTCCTGATTGATTTGTCCAAACGCCGATAAAAGAAAGCCGCGAGCCTCGGGTACACCTTTTATTCGAGAGATGACAAATATGGCCGCTAACCGATCTTCAGCGCTCAGTCCATCGTGGAAAGCACTGATCAAAGCCCTCGACGCTTCTGGACCGATCTGTATTAATGCCCGAGCACATGCTAGTCGTTCTTGTACGACCTCGGGAGTCTTCAGCCAAGTGTTGGGACTCACATAAGGGTATCGATTAAGACTGATGTTGCTGATGAGGAATGGTATTGCTTCGGTCGCTTTCAATTGGCCAAAGGCGTCGGCTAAACCAACATACAATTCACTTTTGTCTACCTGAGGTGGTGGATTCAGGGTCCATGAAATAAGAAGGGGAACTCTAGATTTCCCTGAAGCCGCCAGGCTGGCGACCGTTGCTACTCGCGTAGAGCCGTTAGCCAACATACCAGCCAACTCCAGATCACTAATCTTATCCATCCCTTGCGCCCAAGAATCAGGACAACCTAGGCCAAAAGCGATTATGATCGATAGTTGCGTTCGCTCATCCGGCCTGGCCCACTTCGCTCATCTGAAATGGCCCACCTGGAGTATTGATATTCTCCCTCATCCCGCGGGTATGGTTTTGGCCGCGCTGGCGGGAGTGGAGCCTGGCGGCGCCCGAAGGGCGGTGCCGTTTTAGGCGGAACGGACGCCGGCGTGGCCAAAACCGCGCGACTCCGGCACCGGCTGACTCACTTCTTTTTCCTCCCTTCCATCGTGCGCTTGAAGCGGAACGATTCCGTACCCGTCTCGATGATGTGCGCCCGGTCGGTGATCCGGTCGAGCAGCGCTTTGCAGAGCCGCGGATTCGGAAACACGGTCGTCCATTCCGAGAACGGCAAGTTAGTCGTGACGATAATCGCCGCGCGCTCGGCTCGTTCGGAGATCACTTGGAAGAGGAACTCCGCACCGACATCGGCCAGCGGCACGTATCCGACCTCATCGACCGCAATCAATTCATACTTCTGCCAGCGCGCCATCAAACGCCGCACCTGGTTATTGATTTTGGCTTCGACTAACTCATTCACCAGCGCCGCCGCCGTAACAAACCGGACGCGTCGTTTCTGCCGGCAGGCGGCCAGGCAAAGCCCGGTCGCCAAGTGACTCTTTCCCGTGCCGCATTCGCCGATCAAGACCACCGGCTCATGCCGATCGATGTAACCGCCCTCGGCCAGTTCTCGAATCTTCGCCGCTGGGATCCGCGGGGCTTGCCCGAAGTCGAACTCTTCGAGCGTCTTGGTCCGCGGTAGTTGCGCATCGCGGATGCGGTTGGCGATCGCCTGCCGATCGCGTTCCTCGCATTCAAGAGCTAACAACGCTTCCAGATAGCGAACATGACTCTGGCTTTCCTTCACGGCCTGCTCAGCTAAAGTGACGAAGTTAGCGCCGATGGCCGGCACTCGTACCGACTTACAATACTGCCGGATGCTGGCGTGTTCGAGTAACTCGCTTGTGGCCTTCATTGCCCGTCTCCCGCGGCATCGGCCAGGAGTAAGTCATAGTTATCCATTACGGGTAGCGGACGTTTGAACGAAGCTAGATCTTCGGTCAACACGAGCGCATGGCAGCGCCGCTCTTCCGCCGGGGGCAGGCGGAACAGATGCAGCACCGCGGCCTCATCCGACACGCCCAGACGGAGAGCTTCGTCTACGGCGCCGATCAGCCGCGACCAGCCGGCCCCCAGACCGGCCCGGACCAGCGCAATCATGGCGCGCGTCCCCGTGCTCTTGCCGTGCCGTTCTTCCAACTGTCGCCAAAGCGTGTCCAGACAAGCCGGCCAACGCCCCGCCGCCCGCCACTGCGCCAGGGGCGTTGAGCCCGCCATCGCTCCCGGCTTTCGCTCGAGCACCGCCAAATAGTGCTCGAGATTCAGACTCTGCCGGCCTTGTCCTTCCGCCCGTGGATGTTCGGCCACCACCCGGCCACCACCCGGCCGCCATGCTGGATCGATACGGTTAACGGTCCCACCGAGGCAGTTACTCGCAACCCTGGCCGCACGGGCGCCGAGTACCAGTTACCTTTCGCTTTTACGCGGCTCTGACTATCGACCACTAACGAATCGAGTATCTCCGCAATCGGATATCCTTCAGGTGCCAGGGGTGACAAAAGCGTCCGTTCATACTGAGTAGCTTCCTCTACCGAACGATCATGGCCACTTACGGTACGTTGCCGGTTCTGCACACATAGCCGGAGTAAGTCTTCGTTAAACCCGGCTAAGTTCGTAGCTTCCGGAATCGGCACCAAACAGTTCCGCCGGAACCAACCCAGTTCTCCTTCCACGCCGCCTTTCTCATGGCCGCTTGCCGGATTGCAGTACGCGCTCTGATACCGCCAGTGCGAACGGAACGCGATGATGCGGTCGGTCTCGATCCGCTGCCGTCCCCGCAGAATCTTCTTCACCACCGACGTCATGTTGTCGTAGCGCAGTGTGCGGAAGACGCCTCCGAAGTAGGCGAAGGCATGCTCGTGCGCTTCCAGTAACGCTTGCTGTGTCGCATGCGTGTAAGCGCGGTGGAAGCTATCCCCCGAAGCCATGCTGCGCATCGCGAAGATCTGTAACTTACGCGCTTCGCCGCCTAACTTAACCGTGGCCTCAAACCAATCCACTTGCGCTTCCTGACCCCACTCGTAGCTCTGCGGCACGAATACGTCCCGGCCGCCCAGTCCCATCTCGCGCTTCCTTTGCTGCACATAACGCCGCACGGTTGGCTCACTTACCGGATGCTCCGGACACTCCTGGCGCAGCCGCGTCCAGATGCGATGGGCCGTATGCCTCTGCTTGCGCGGCGCTTCCCGATCACTCTCCAACATCCGGTCGATCCACGGCTTCACCGGATCCAGCTTCGGTTGCTCCCGGTCCACCTTCTTCCGCTCCGGCGGAATCGCACTCGCGATCGCTTGCCGTACCATCCGCCGGTGCACCCCTTGCTGCTTCGCCAGCCCCAGCACCGTCTCCCCCGCCGCGTGTCCGCGCCGGATCTCTTCAAATAACTCCACTTTGCGTCTCCTGTCCATCTCGGAATCATAATCCCGGCCGGTCCAGGTGGGCCAATTTACATGAGCGCCGTGGGCCAAATCAGATGAGCGAACTCAGATGCGGTCGTTTCCCATGCCACTTTCCCCTAAATAGTGCCACCCCGTGGATGCGGTCGTTTCCTTTGAGACCGAAAAATGCGGTGAGGTCGGGGTTCGCCGGGGAAAAATAGGCAATAAGTGGTTTAATATTATGGAGTTAGGAAGAAGCCGGGGAATGTCGGGGGTGCCCCTATTTTCCCTATTTTCCCCTTCTTCCCGTCAGTGCCGGTTCCTCCCACGCTTCGTGAGGGCTCAGGAATGGTAGTAACTTCTTGCAACCTTGGGAGTTAGGGTCAGGCGAGGTGAGCATCGGGGTAAGAGGGTGAACGACACCGATCTCCTCATCGTTTGACACCGAAAAATGCGGTGAGGTCGGGGTTCGCCGGGGAAAAATAGGCAATAAGTGGTTTAATATTATGGAGTTAGGAAGAAGTCGGGGAATGTCGGGGGTGCCCCTATTTTCCCGGCGCTCGGATACCCGGCGATGGCCCCGTGCTCCCTTCGAGATTGGTATGCTGGTAAACCATGATCACTACCACGGATGAACTCGCCAAAATCGTTGATGATGTCGCAGCCGATTCGACGGTGTTTATGTACATGCCCTTCACTAAATTCACTGGTCTTCTGGTCAGCGGAGGGCTATGGTTTGGTGCCCAATCAAATCAAATAGACGTAAGAGAGCCAGAACCGCTGTTGCCTAGTCTTTCGATAGGACAACACCTAGAGCCATCTATCCACGTTCGCAGGTATCTTGCCGCTATGACATGTGTAGGCTGTTGGACGCTAGATGACGTGCTCAGCGATACTATGTGGCGAGCATATGCGTCAACGAACGGGATTGCAATTCAGTCAACCGTGCGCAGGCTCAAGCAATGTTTTGGAAGCTTGGACAGAGCTTCATTCGGTCCTGTTGTCTATGCCGATGGCCAACAAGGGATGAAGGATCGGAGGTTTCGGCGGGAACTAGAATACAGGGGTGGCCTTCAGGCCAAAACAATCAGGCAAAGGAAGTCTTATCGAATGTAATCTTAACGAACTAATTGAAACCATCTGGGTTTCATCCCTCGGAACCACTTCACATTTTCGTGAACATATAGGAAAGTTGGTCCAAAAGTTTGGTGTCACTTCTCCTGTGAAGATTGATGACTACTACTTAACTAAGCACGTAGCGGCGACAAACTTCTTCGAAGGTAGGTTTACTAGGCAACTTCCATGATTCACAATGTGGCGCAATGACGGCGACACGGAAAGCGGCGAGATTGATATGCTGGTGTCCCTATGCCGCTGTATCACTGCCTCCCTGATCATGCCTGGCACGAAATGGGCTCCTCCCGATTCCCTATTGGGATCTCATTTGCCGTTCAGGATGATGTTCCAGTCGTAATCAAATTTCCCAAGCATTCGGCGCTCCATCGCTTCGGCGCTTTCCTTTGATTTGCAGCACCACCCACGGTAGTAAAGCGTCCATCCGTCCCGAAGGTGTTGCTGAATGGTTTGGGCCAGGTGAGAGCCGTCACGGCCGTACGTCTGCATTCTTCTTTCCTCATTCACCGTGTGACCGCAGTAAACAGTTGTATGCTGGCCGCCCCGTGGGCCACGTAGAGCCAGCTCGTAGCAGGTGGGACCGTCGTAATCGAACTTGTCATCGAACCACTCGCCTTTTATGGCTAGCTTCCGCCAACTCGTCCAAGCCATGTATCATAGCCCTCTCTTTCAGTGAAAGACATTCTAGTTTCTAATCCAGGCTGCATCCTCCCAGATACGCTGGCCGGAATAGCCGCAGGTCGAGGGATTCACTCTGACGCCCCGCGCGTATCCCTCCCACCGACCCTCCAGACGGTCTTCGGTCACCGAGCTGATTTCGACGGCGAACTCCCACTCGCATGCTTTATAAGAAAACCCTTGGGTCGATTGGTTCTTAATTTGGAACGTGGTCCGAACCCGTTGGACGCCAATGAATCCATCCCCCTCCTTTTTGAGGTCCACCGTGTCGAAATCACCCATGGCCCGTTGTTCTTCCGAAACACTGTGCTCGCCGTAAAGGAACTGACGTCCGACCTTAAACGTCCAGAGAGAATTATTTTGAACTAATTTCCACGATGTCTTTGGCAATTCAGCGGCCGTGGCCGTAGACTTGACGGTCTCATTGACTTGATCAGTGCTCCCGGCAGGATACGATCGCAGTTGACGGCTCTGTAAGGCCTGACACCGACCTGTTTCCCCTTGCAAGTAGTTGAATCGCTCTACGCCTGTTGGGTGATTTCTCATGAAGCTATTCGCTGTTCGATCCTGCTCAGAAAATTTCTGCATTAACAACAGCATGCCTTCTGGAGCGAAACCGGCTTGGCATGCAATTCGAATGCCCAAAATGTCCGCTTCCTTTTCCTGCACTCGATCAAGTTCTGTGACTCCCTTGAGCTCATCGAAGAACCCCTTCACGCCCGAACCGGATCCATATCCTGGATGCCTATAGAAGATATGGCCCAGCTCGTGTGCAAGAATCGCGGCGAGCACGTCGTCGCTCTTGTCTCCTGTCCGATCGGAGAATTCAAAAGTTCCTCTATTGATCTGGATCACGTTACTGGACCAATTTGCTCCCGCGTTGATGGATTGATCGTTTGCGACACGCAGAGAAGGTACTGCGAAAAGTTGCGTTGTGCCCCACACCTTTTCATTTGCTTTCAAAGTCGCGTACAGTCGCTGAATGATGC
>JAYTQD010000643.1:0-7134 GCA_043746935.1 Acidobacteriaceae bacterium
CCTTGTTTTCACGCTCTCCAGGCGTGCCTGTGCGAGTGCGGGATCATAGAACGGAATATTATTTGGGTCCGCGGGGAGCTGCAAGGGAATCGACTCGAAGCGTCAGCATAGCACGGGGCTGTGGACAGCCTACGATGACGAGATCCAACGCTGCAAGTGAGAGGCCCTTCGTAGTCCGCGTCAAATTTGCGGCGCATCGAAACCGCTCAGGAGCGCAGCTTCCCTGAGCCTTTTATCCGCCGCCAGAAATACGCGGCCTTGGGGGGCGTCTTTGCACCATTCCAAAGCAGCAGCCAGTTGCAAGGAGTCCCCCGCTCGCAGATCGTAGCGACCTACAATTTGAGTTGCTCGCATCCGCAAGGCATCCGACGGCGTGATCACGAGCCACGATTCGGCGAGTCGATTCGCCAATCCCCTAGCCGTACTTACTTGGCTAGAGTCAAGAAGTTTCATCCTCGCCAACCTTGCGAGAACCGCAGCGATCTCTACCGGAGTTGCCCACCAGATGACGACATCGTACCGATAGGACAGAGCAGTCACTTGAGGGGTGGTTCGCTGGCCGGCACAAAGAGGAACGAGAGCGCTCGCGTCCCAAAAAGCGTCTTGCGATGTCACCGGTCTTCCCGCTCTTCATCCCATATTTTCTGCATCACATCATCCGGGATATTTCCGGGCGGAGTAGGCCACGAGAACGGCGCCGTCCGTTTCTTCAGCGGCGGCGTGACAATACCGCGGGCAATCAGATCTTGCATCTCCTCGGAGTAGTCATCCGCGCGGTAGGGGATGATTCGCGCGACAGGCTTGTCGCGGTCGCACACCAGGAGCTGCTCGCCGTTGCGTACCAGCTTGATGTGAGCGCTGAGCTTCGCTTTGAGCTCGCCGATGTTGACCGTCTTCATGCTGTCAGTATAGGCGATATGACTAAGTTAGTCATGTTTATATTTGTGTGCGGGCAGTCAGAACTTGAATTTATGCCTCTAACCAATTTGTATTCAGTGACTTAAATAGGCTCAAATATACTTGAGAAGGCTTTGTGTGAGTCGGCATGATGCTCCATGCGGAGTATATTCCGATGTGTGCTTGCCTGTTCTGCATCGGGGCTTTTCTTTTGCCCAGAATATGCCCTGTCACGGCATTCCAACAACTCAGCACATTTTGGTTAGACTATTATTGGCCTTAAATATCGTAATACATGGCAAATTCATATGGATGTGGACGTAACCGGATGGCATCCACTTCCCGAGTCCGCTTGTATTGTATGTAGGTTCCGATTAGCTCCTCGGTGAAGACGTCGCCCTTGAGGAGGAATTGGTGATCACGGGCCAGGGCGTCTAACGCATCTTCCAGCGACCCCGGCATGGAGGGCACGCGGGCGAGTTCCTCCGGTCCCAGGTCGTAGATGTCTTTGTCCAGCGGTGGGCCGGGGTCAATTCTGTTTTCGATGCCGTCAAGGCCAGCCATCATCATGGCGGCGAAGGCGAGATAGGGATTGCAACTTGGGTCTGGCGGACGAAACTCGACGCGCTTGGCTTTTGGCGAAGCCGAATACATCGGGATGCGACAGGCGGCGGAGCGATTGCGGCGCGAGTAAGCCAGGTTGACCGGCGCCTCGAAACCAGGAACCAGACGTTTGTAAGAATTAGTAGTGGGAGCGATGATCGCCGAAAGGGCTGGGCCGTGCTTGATGAGGCCGCCAATATACCAGAGGGCCATTTCGGAAAGTCCAGCGTAACCCTCGCCGGCGAAGAGTGGATTACCGTCTTTCCAGAGCGATTGGTGCGTGTGCATGCCACTGCCATTGTCACCAAAGATCGGCTTGGGCATGAAGGTGACGGTCTTGCCGTGCTCGATGGCCACGTTCTTGACGATGTACTTGTACAGCATCATGCCGTCAGCGGACTTGACCATTGAATTGAAGCGGAGATCGATTTCCGTCTGGCCTGCTGTGGCGACCTCGTGGTGATGGCACTCGACCACCAGCCCGCAGTCTTGCATGGTCATGGCCATTTCGCTGCGAAGATCTTGATAGTGATCCGTTGGTGGAACAGGAAAATACCCTTCCTTGAAGCGGGGCCGATAGCCCAAATTGTTCTCTTCCCTGCCGGAATTCCAACGGCCTTCCTCGGCGTCGATAAAGTAGTAGCCGCAATGCTCGCGCTGGTCGAAGCGGATATTGTCGAAGATGAAGAACTCCGCCTCGGCGCCAAAGAGCGCGGTATCGGCCATACCCGTGGAGGCCAGATACATCTCCGCTTTTTTGGCGATGTAGCGCGGATCCCGGTCGTAGCGCTGCTTGGTCACCGGATCCACTACGTGTGCGACGAGGACCAGCGTGGGCGCTTCTGTGAAGGGGTCCATCAGGAACCAGTCGGGGTCTGGAATGAGGAGCATGTCACTCTCGTGAATGGCGGCCCATCCACGAATGGAAGACCCGTCCATTCCGAAGCCGTCTTCGAAGGACGATTCTTCGAGCTGCTCGATAGGGTAGGAAATGTGATGCCACAGGCCGGGAATATCCGTGAAGCGCAAATCCAACATGCGCGCGCCGTTCTTCTGGGCAAACTCTAAAACCTTCTTCGGATCCGACATCAGCACTCCTCGTCAGTGGGCGTCATGAATTGTCTTTCTCGCCTCAACGTAGCAGGATATCGGCCCGAGGCGGGAAATGGGAAATTGCTTCTGTTTATGGGGACGATAACCCGGCCCCATATCTCGCAGGTGCTGCGAAAATTGGATCGCCCATGCCGGGTTGTGGAATACTGGCAGTGGCTCCCGGTACTCGAACACGGCCCTATGGACTTTGACCAGCTCGAGACCTTCCTTGAAGTGGCGCGCCACGCCAGCTTTTCCCGTGCGGCGGAGAAGCGCTTTCGCACGCAACCCGCCATTTCCTCGCAAATTCGCTCCCTCGAGGACGAGGTTGGAGCCAAGATTTTCGACCGGTCCGGGGGCAAGGTTTCCCTAACGGCATCCGGCAAAGTATTTCAAAAATTCTGTGAAGAAACGATTGCGATGCGGCGGGCGCTGCTCACCGCGGTGTTGGAGACCGAACGAGTACCACGCGGCGAACTCACAGTCAGTGCGAATGAAGGCACCTGCCTCCACATTCTGCCAGAGGTTTTCGCGGATTTTAAGCGCCAGTATCCGGATGTGTCTGTCGCCATCAAGCGGGCTGACTACGCGCGGATTTTGGAGTGGGTTACGGATAACACCGTGGATTTTGGCGTGGTGTCTTTGCCGGTAACGGATACGCGGTTAACCGTGGTGCTGATTCACCGGGATGAACTTGTGGTGATCGCCCCGCCCACGCATCCCTTGGCCAAGCTCAAAGGTGTCTCGCTTGCCGACGCGTCCCAATTTCCGCTGGTCCTGCCGAAGGGTGGCCATACCCGCGACGCGCTGGAAGAATTGTTCCACGAACGCAAGTTGAAGCCGCAGGTCAGCATGGAGTTGGACTCGAGCGAATTGCTAAAGCGATTTGTGGCGGCGGGCGTGGGTGTCGGATTCATTGCGAGTTCGAGTGTGGACGAAGATGCTCGCGCAAACACGCTGGTTGCGGTTCCGCTATCGGATGCGCAGGTGCGCCGGGATCTAGCATTGGTCTTTCGCAAGGACAAAGCGTTGAGCAGATCAGCTCTTGCTTTCATCGATATAGCCGTAAAACGTAAATCAGTACGCGAAGTAGGAGCTGGGCCGCTGTGATCTTTACTCTTCGCTTCTGGGTCAGGTTTCTTCTGGCGTTTGTTCCTCTGATCGCAGTTGCCTCTGCCCGCAGTGCATCGACTGGCACAAGCTTGGGCAAGATCAAAGAGATCCGCGTCACTGGACTGAAGCGCTACAGCTCAGAGGAAGTCCTGCCCGTGTCGGGCTTGGCTGTTGGGCAGACGGTGACGGAGGATGATCTCAAGGACGCTACGAACTTGCTTGCCAGGACTGGGGCATTCTCGGATTTGGCCTACAGCTATTCGACGATGGCTGGGGCCGTTAAGGTGAATCTGGAACTAGCGGAGACGGACAAACTGCTCGCCATACGATTCGATAATTTCGTATGGTGGAAGGACGACGAACTGCGCGCCAAACTGCGCGGGCGGGTTCCGTTATATCGCGATGAGCTTCCGATCGCGGGAACGCTTCCGGATGCGGTGGCTGACGGGTTGCAGGCGCTGCTTTCCGAACATCAGCTTCCCGGTCATGTAACCTACACCCGGTTCGGCCTTGAGGGCCATGCCCTAGAGGCGTTTGTTTACCAGGTAGAAGACATTTCGGTCAGGATTCTCTCGGTAAACTTCCCGGGCGCGGGAAACGAGGAACTTCTGGCTTTGCAAGAGGCTGCGCGAAAGCAGCTCGTGGGGAAACAATACAGTGCGGCACAGGTCTCCCTGGTGGCGGGTATCGATTTCCGCGAAGTGTATGAGCGTCGCGGGTATTTGCAAGTTGAGTTTGGAGCACCCACGACAACGGCTCCCGACGTGGCTAAGCACGATCCAGCTGACTCTGAGCCGTCGGACAATGCCAATCTTGTCCGCGTAGATGCGCATGTTCCCGTGCAGCCTGGTCTGCAATTTCGCATGACTGCCGTCGATTGGACGGGTAACCAGGCCATTCCAACGTCCGAGTTGCAGAAGTTCATTACCGTCCCCGCGGGAGAGATTGCGAACCTGCCGCGTCTACGGGAAGGGCTAGCGCAGGTGACCCAGATGTATGGCACGCGGGGCTACATGAAGGTTCAACAAAAACTGGAACCTCATCTCGATGCCACGGCCAAAATCGCGAGCTTCACCGTACAGATCGTAGAAGGCGATGTTTACCATTTTGGTGAGCTTACGATTGAAGGCGTGGACTCGAAGACTGCGGCCCGATTGCGTGACCGCTGGTCTCTGCGTGCGGGCGAGCCTTTTGATACCAGCTATGAAATGAGCTTCATGAAAGAAACGCAGAGCCTGCTACCGCAGGGGCGCTGGTCTTCAGCGGAGACCCATCTGGACGAGTCCGACAAGACCGTCGACGTGGTCCTCCGGTATACAACTACGGCTTTCAATTGATCCCGGAAAGGTGTAAGTTACTTTAAGAACCCCAAGATCGATCAGGCTAAGCTTTCCGTGTTCGAAAGAGTCGCTCTCTTTCAGCCGAAGTTCCGGAGGCAAAGCTCTGAAGGATCAATTTGAAACGAAAATTTAAGGAGATCTCCGAATGAAGTTTCGCTTGCAAGCCCTCTCCACAGTTGCAGTTCTTGGAATTGCATTTACCCTTTCCCTGCCGGCGTTTGCCGCTGGTAAAGAAGGAACACTGACCGGGACCGTATCCGATGCCATGTGCGGCGCCAAGCACTCGGGCGAGGCTGCGGCCTGCACCCGCAGCTGCGTCAAGAAAGGCTCGAAGTATGCGCTCGTAGTCGGAGATAAGGTCTACACCCTCTCCGGCGGAGATGCGGATCTGGACAAGTTGGCTGGCCAGAAAGCTACCGTTACGGGCAACGTGGACGGGGACAACGTGAAGGTTGCGACCGTGAAGGCTGCTGCCTAGTTCGAGGGTAGATATTGGTATGACCAAAGTGGGAGCCTCAGGCTCCCACTTTTTGTGGCCTATTTTTTTGCTGCCCAAGCTGCAATTTTCACGCATTGTTCACATCCCAGTGTGTTACATTCAACGCTCAACTTTGACATTTTGGAGGAACCTACAGAATTGGGCAAAAACATGATCCCGAAGCGCATTTTCTTTACCAAAGGCGTCGGGAAACACAAAGAGCGTCTGACATCGTTTGAACTGGCTCTGCGGGATGCGGGCATCGCCGCACAGAATCTGGTTCGCGTCTCCTCAATCTTTCCTCCCAACTGCAAAATGCTGACGCGCAAGCAAGGGCTGAAATACTTAAGCCCGGGCGAAGTGGTCTTCGCCGTAATCGCGGAAAATTCGACACGCGAGCCGCACCGCCTGCTGGCCTCCAGTATTGGCGTGGCCATTCCGGCGGACCACAACACCTACGGCTACCTGAGTGAGCATCACTCTTTCGGCGAAACCGAAGATGCCGCCGGGGAATACGCGGAAGAGCTGGCGGCGGAGATGCTGGCTACCACGCTCAACGTGGAGTTTGATCCCGACCGGTCTTGGGACGAGAAGAAGCAGATCTATCGCTTGTCTAACAAGATTGTGCGCACGGCCAATGTGACGCAGTCGGCTGTGGGGGATAAACGTGGGTTGTGGACTACGGTGATTGGCGCTGCGATTTTGATTTTTGATTAAGAGGCTCGACCGGACGGCACCGTATGCGCGGTGCCCGTTCCGCTATTTCTTGACCGCCTCGTGCAGCAGCGCTGCGAAGTTCGAGGCTGCCCCCACTTTCGTCGGATCAATGGCCCCCAGGATGTCGAAGCCGTGCTGGGTCTTGTGGTAGGTCTCTTTTTGCGTTTTGTTTGTTGCCTGCTCCAGCCCCGCTTGCACGTCGGCCTTGGAAACAAGTTCGATTTCTTTCCTGGCGGGCAAGGAGTTTGCCTTGAAGTCTTGACCGTAGTATCCCGCCAGAGCTTCCTTATCTGCCAAGAACCAGGACTCCATACACTGCACCATCAGGTGTGCGCTATCGTCTTGCGCGCCGTTTGGCTTCGTCCATCTATCTCGTTTATTAAGTGTTCCCACGCATCATCACCCACGGCGACTGCGGCTTCCGCGTCAACCAATAGTAAAACTCGCTCGTAGTCCTGGTCGTTGACGCCCTTTAAGAAATCCTCGTAGGCCTTTTGTCTCGAACCGGAAGCAACTACGCGCGGCATCTTTCCAGGAGTGATCTTCTCGAAGTATTTGCTGAATCCGGCTCGACAAGCTGCCAGGGTGCGTTTGTGATCCCCGCCGCCCTCGACGTAGATTTTGGTGCTCACCAGCGAGTGCCCCCTATCTCGTCTTTTCGCCACAGTTCACCCAGTGAGTATTCTCCAAGCCACTTCGACAGGTCACTCTTTTCCAAGCGCCGCAGGGTTGTCGAGCCATCCTGCTTTTCGCAAACAACCACAGATTCTGGCATTTCGCTCAACGCCTCGACCAGCAAGTCAGAATGAGTGGTCACGATAAGCTGCATGCGCTGCGATGCTTCAATCAGGAGTTTTGCCAAAATTGGGATGATGTCGGGGTGAAGACCAAGTT
>JAYTQD010000644.1:0-7133 GCA_043746935.1 Acidobacteriaceae bacterium
TGCACGCCGAGGGGATGCCGACCGGAGAGTTGCGGCATGGTCCGCTAGCACTGGTGGATGAGCAGTTGCCGGTGGTGATTCTGGCGACGCGGGATTTGCGTGATCCGGATTCAGTGTTGCGCTACAAAAAGACGTTGGCAGTGCTGGAGTATGTGAATGAGCGCGGCGGGCAGCCGGTGGTGGTGGCTTCAGAAGGGGATAAACAGATTGGAGAGTTGGCGGAGCACGTGATCACAGTGCCGCCGGCGGTGGAGTTGTTGTTGCCAATCTTAGAGGCCGTACCGCTTCAGCTTTTCTCGTATCACTTTGCGGTCTTGAATGGGGCGAATGTCGATAGCCCAAGGAATCTGGTAAAGGCCGTGGTGACGGAGTAGAGGACGCGCGACTGTGTGGCGCGGACACTCCTGTCCGCGTGGTCTTAACGACTCGACGAATTGTCCCTAGGAATCAGGCGGCAGGTGGCCGGACTCTTTGTTCTCGCTCAACCAGCAAGACACTGGGTGCCCATCCTGCGCGCACTTTGCGAAGAGCCTGCCCTGACCGAAGTCGAAGGGGTGGGATACGACACTGCCGCACCGCTCCAAAACTGTGCTGCGCGACGCGAGACCTCTAGACCCCGCACAAGTCCAGGACGCCCGTGCCTCATCGACCTTGCCACTGCGGCCAATCTCTCCGCATCCTCATATCCGCCGCCACCCCCTGCAACACCATCCCTAGCCCCTCGGCATCTCCGTCCATGACGCGCAAATTCCGCTCGTCCAAACTCATACCTCCCCAAAGCAAGCCGCTGTTCGCCCGAACTTCGGCAGGGGTCCGACTCAGGTCTCGCGAAACAGAGTTCTCGGCCGTGGTCTCGGCGCTGGCGTGCAAGCAGAAAGTGCAGGGACGCCTCTCCCTGAGCAGGTGCCAGGCTTCGTAGTACTCCGCGAACATGCCTTCATGGCGGCGTTCGGGGCCGTAGAGGGTGACGCAGGTGCGACCGCGCAGGGCTGCGAGGGGAACGATATACCAGGTATTGGTGGGGATAATATGAAAGGCCACGAAGTCGATTTCAGATTTTCGGTACCGGGTCCGCTTCCCTCGCCCGTGCCCGCTGTTGGCCTGAAAGACGTCCTCCCCGCGTTGGTTGTCCGTGGATTTGACTTGCAGGCGCCAGAAGGTGTGCCCGCTTTGCACCACGTTGTCGTAGCGATAGATATCGCAGATCGGCTCACACATCTGGAAGCCGCGCTTCGTGGCTTCCACCTTGAATAACATTTCCGAGATGCTTCCCCGCTCTCGGCTTTGCAGCTTCCTCGCCATGGCTGATTCCTTCGCTCAAATAAATGGCGCAGGCTGTTAGGGGCCTGCGCCGGGGCGCTTTCGTACTGTTCTAATTATCACGATGCGAAGAATCTTAAGTCAAGGACAATTTCTGTAATACTGCCCGCGTTTGGAATAACGCTTGCCTGTTTTCACCCCTTCCTCCCTGCACAGTCCGGACTCAAGACCGCGTGAGAACTCACCTACCCCTGTCATCCTGAGCGAAGGAATGTCTTCACGAAGTGAAGGCATTCCGCAGTCGAAGGACCCCTACCCACTCGAGCGGCCATGCCGACTTAAGAAATTCTCACAACACCGACCACCAGCTTTTGGGTGGAGCAGGCCTTTAGGCCTGCAATAAGAGCCAGAAAAAGAACGGGCTTTAGCCGCTGCGGTAAGGTTGAAGTCATGCACCAAGGCATGCCTTCATATCCCACCCTGAGCGTCCCAGAGCACTCCCGACTGTGCGTGAGAACAATCCTTTTAAAAACCTGTCATCCCGACCGAAGCCGTTACTCCGCAACCGGAGCAACGGCGGAGTGCAGGGACCTGCGGTGCCTTGGCAGCTTTTTTCGTATCACTTTGCTGGGTTGAATGGGGCGAATGGGGATAGCCCGAGGAATCTGCTGAAGGCCGTTCGTGACGGAGCAGGGGTTTCAACCATGGCCGGGTGCCCCGTCCTTGTCGCGTTCCCCAGCGACAGGGCGGGGGTTTCATTGCGACATGGCAAAAATCAAATTTAGAAGCCAGTTGTCAATCACGATCCGACGTACTTTGCAGTTCGAGAAGAATCTCTTCTAATTAGAGCTTCCTGCCATTCTAGAGAAAACGTTGCCCATTCCTCCACCTTACCGACCTATCCACAAAGCACATAGGCGGGCCCTTGCCTGTCACTCCCACTATCGTCGATGAATGCCTGTAGCATCATCATTCTCCAAAGAACACTCAACCACCGATTTCACCACACGCCCCTGATCAGCGAGTGCTGGGAATTGGGCACGATCTGGCCGAGGTAAATTCCTCAAATATGCAGGAAAGTACCTACTTTCAATGCCTGCCAAATCCCACGCCCATAGGAAGACCAGCACTAGATTTAACCCGTGTTGTGCAGCCCAGCGGCAATGCCATTGATGGTGGCGGCCAGAGCGTAGTTGAGACTTTCTTCCGGCGTGCCAGAACGCTTACGGCGGAGCAGGTCGACTTGCACCAGGCTCATGGGATCGACGTACGGATTGCGCAGCCGAATCGAGCGGGAGAGAACTGGGTTGCCCTGAATGAGTTCGGCTTGGCCGCTGATGGAAAGTATGACGCGGCGCGTGCGTTCGAACTCGGCTTCCAACATCGAAAATGTCCGCTCGCGGATTCCCGCATCGGTGACGAGGTTGGCGTAGAGGCGCGCGATGGTGAGGTCAGCTTTCGCCATGGCGAGTTCGACGTTGCGGATCATATTGGAAAAGAGCGGGAAGTCGCGCAGCATGGACTTCAGGATTTCTACATTCTTGGGATTAGCTTCAAGAAACTGATCGAGGGCGTAGCCGACGCCAAACCAGGCAGGAACGGCGTGGCGGCTCTGCATCCAGCCAAAGACCCACGGGATGGCACGGAGGTCATCCAGGCTGCGGCTACTCGACCGGCGCGCCGGCCGGGAACCAATTTGGGCGTGTTCCATTTCATTCACCGGCGTCGCTTGCTCGAAATAGACCAGCGTGTCCGGGTTTTCGGCGATGTGTTTGCGGTAAAAAACGAAGGCTTCAGCGGACATAGTGTCCATGGCTGCGGTCCATTGCGACTGGGCGACTTGAGCTTCGGCATTCGTTGCGGGACGGCTGCCCAGGGTTACGGCTTCCAGACTGGCGGCGATCATCAACTCCAAGTTCCATTCGGCCAAAACTGGATCGGAATATTTCCAGTTGAGTACTTCGCCCTGCTCGGTGATGCGGATTTCTCCGGTGAAGTCGCCCGGGGGCTGACCGATGATGGCGGCGTGCGTAGGGCCTCCGCCGCGGCCGACGGTGCCGCCGCGTCCGTGGAAGAGGCGGAGCTTAACGTTGCATTCGCGGGCGGTTTGGTGCAGAAGTTGCTGCGCCTTGTAGAGTTCCCAGGTGCTGGTCAGCATGCCGCCATCTTTATTGGAGTCGGAGTAGCCGAGCATGACCTCTTGCTGGCGCTGCCAGGAGTCGAGTAATGGCTGGAAGACTGGGGAGGTCCAGACTGTTTGCATGGTGGTGGCGGAGGAACGGAGGGCATCGATGGATTCGAAGAGTGGAACAGGCTTCAGACCGGGGTCTTTCGCGGAACCTCCGACGCTGACGCGGCAGAGTTGAGCCAGCTGAACGACGGCGAATATGTCGTGTTCCGACTGAGCATTGCTGATGACGAAGTTTTGCAACGCTTGCGGGGCGTAGGTTTTTTTGAGGTCGGCGACGGTGCGAAGCGTGTCGATGAGCTCGACGGATTGCGGCGACAGTCCCCTTTCCTTGAGCGGCTGGGTAGTGAACGGAGCGACTGAAGCTTTAAGTTCTTCCAGGGCTTGGCTGTGGACGCGCGAATTTTGTCGGATGTCGAGCACGCTGAGGTGGAACTGGAAGGTGCGGACCTTGCGCAGAAGCGGATCGACCAAGCGGGATGCCATGCGCGAGGCGCGATTGTCGGCGAGGCTCGTGCGGATCAAGGCCAGGTCGCTTTCAAATTCGGCGGCGGAAACGTAGGCATGTTCATGATTGGGCGTTTCCCGGGCGAAACGCAGACGCGCGGCTATGAAATCGAGAAAGCAGCGATAGACCTCCGCGCCAGAAATGCGCAGCCATCGAGAATATTCCTGGCCTAGCGTGGCGGTGTATTCCTGGAGACGAACCAGCAGGCGCTCCGAAGCGCCGACGCGGCGGACGGACGGGCTGAGCTGATCGGCGAGGCGGAAGACTTCCGCGATGTAGTGATCAAGGACTAATCTGCGGGCCCGTTGCAAGGCTAGGCGCGTGCTTTCGGCGGTGACGAAGGGGTTGCCGTCGCGATCACCGCCGATCCACGACCCGAAGCGGAGCAGGTCGGGAAGAGTCTGCGCGCAGGCGGGATAAGTTTCACGAATGGAATCTTCGAGTTCGGCGTAGAGGCGCGGGACGGTGTCAAACAGGACAATAGGAAAAAAATCCAGGCCCATGTGGATTTCGTCGTTCACCGTGGGGCGTTTCAGGCGGACCTCGTCGGTCTGCCAGAGGGCGGTGATCTCAGTGAGGATTTGCTGTTCGTAATCTTGCGCGTCGGCGGCGGAAAGGGGCAGGTTGTCGAGTGCTTCCAGGCAACCGGCGATGCGGCGGCGCTTGAGAAGGACGGTGCGGCGTGTGACTTCGGTTGGGTGCGCGGTGAAGACGGGCGTGACTTGGACCTGGTGGAGGGCTTTGGTTAGAGCTTCCGGGGTGAGACCGGATTCCTTTAGGCGGACTAGCGTTCCACGAAAAGAACCTGCTTGCGGAGGGCCGTCGGCGCGGGAAGTGGCGGCTCGGCGGCGCCGCTTCCGGTGGTTGGTCTCGGCCAGGTTGGTGAGTTCGAAATAAATGGCGAAGGCTTTGGTGACGCGGTAAGCGTCGTCGATGGTGAGGGCGGAGATGATGGTGTGGGCTTCGGTGAGACCCTCGTTGCCGGGCTGTTCGCGGTATTGGATGAAGAGGCGACGGAGTTGTTCCACGATTTTGAAGAGGCGGTCACCTTCTTGTTCGACTAAGACCTTGCCCAAGAGCATTCCCAAGAAACGAACGTCGCGGCGAAGAGGGAGATCTTTGGCGGGGTCGCCGGTTTTCGCGGTGAGTTCGGCCAAGCGCTCGGATTGGTTGGCGGTGGCCCAAAGAGGGACGTCGGCGGATTCTGTCGAAGGGGTTTCGCGCGCCGCGTTGGCTGGTTTCGTCATTGCTGTTCCGTCAGTACTGCAACTCTATCTTAAGTGGAGTAATCAGCATTGATGTGGACGTACTCTGCGGTTAGGTCGGTGGTTAGGAATTGCAAGTTTGTTTTGCCGCGGTGGAGTTGGACGCGGATGGAGCAGTCGGATTGCGAGAGGTGTTGGTGGGCGCGGGCTTCGTCGAAGGCGTGGAAAGCGCCGTTGCGGCAAACTTCCTGGTCGCCGATGTGGATTTTGACGCGCGCGGGATCGATGGGGACGCCGCTGTTGCCGATGGCGGCCAGAATGCGGCCCCAGTTGGGGTCTGCGCCGGCCCAAGCGGTTTTTACCAGAGGGGAGTGGGAGATGGCGCGGGCGATTTGCAGTGCCTCTTCGCGAGTGCGGGCTTGCTCGATGTTGAGATGGATGATGTGGGTAGCACCCTCGCCGTCGCTGACGATTTGTTCTGAGAGTGATACGCAGACGGAGTGGAGGGCTTGGGCAAACTTGGAGCGGGTCGAGGCGTTGAGCTTTGCGCCGCTTTTGCCGCTGGCGACGAGGAGGACGGTGTCGTTGGTGGAGGTGTCGCCGTCGACGGAGATGCAGTTGAAGGTGGCGTCTGTCGTGGCGCGAAGGAGATGCTGGAGATCGCGGGTGGAGGCGGCGATGTCGGTGAAAATGTAGGCGAGCATGGTAGCCATTTTGGGATGAATCATGCCAGAACCTTTGGCCATGCCGAGGATCGTGATGAGCTTGCCTGCGATTTTGATTTGGGCGGAAGCGGCCTTGGCGCGAGTGTCGGTGGTGCGGATGGCATGGGCGAATGCGTGGGCAGAGGCTTCAGTGGCGGCGCGGGCGGTCAGGAGGTCGGGAAGCTTGGCGGTGATTTTTCCGGTGGGCAGAGGGACGCCGATGATGCCGGTGGAAGAAGGGAACACTTCATTCGCGCGCACTCCCAAAGCGCGAGCAGCTTCTTTGCAAACCAGTTGGCAAGCGGTCTTCCCTGCTGGGCCGGTGGCGCAGTTGGCGTTACCGGAGTTGATGAGAACGGCGCGGATGCGGCCTTTCGAACTCTTGAGGTTGGCGCGGCCAACTTCGACGGGGGCGGCGGCTACACGGTTTTTGGTAAAGACAGCGGCGGCGGTGGCGCCCTGGCACACCTCGGCGAGGGTCAGATCGGGGCGGCCGCTGGGTTTGATGCCGGCAATGGCCGTTGCGAAAGTGAAACCTTGGGGCACGCGGATTACTTCCGGTGTTCGGCGGACTGGCGTTAGGGGTAGCTTCATGCCTGGAGTCTCACGAGTTGGGGGACGGAGGAGGGCAAGATGGCGTAGCGGGGGATTTCTCCGCGAACCATGGTGACTTCGTCGCAGTTGTGGAGGCGGGGGCAATTGACGCAGTCTTTGTTAATTTTGTCGGGGAGGCTTTCGCGAACGGCTTCGGTGAAGCCGAGGCGGGCGAAGAATTCAGGGGTACGAGTAAACAGGCAGATGCAGCCGACTTGATGGCGCTCGGCTTGGGCAAGCAGGGCTTCGACGAGTTGGCGTCCGCAGCCGGAGTGCTGTTGGCTGCGGTCGACGGTAATCGAGCGAATTTCGGCGAGGTGGACACCGTAGAGGTGGAGGGCACCGCAGCCGATGATTTCAGTGTTTCCGGCTTCACTTCGGCGTTCAAGGACGATGAAGTCGCGAACGTTTTCGCAGATTTCGGGGAGGCTGCGGGGGAGCAGAGTTCCGTCTCCGGAATAGTTGGAGATCAAGTGGAAGATATGCTCGGCGTCGGGGAGGATGGCTTCACGCGTGAGCATGGACGCCCTCCCTTAGTGCGGCGGATTTGTTGCGCGCGACGGCGATGGCTTGACGGACGCGGGCGGGGGCGGTGCCTCCGAGGACGTCATGCACATCGAGGACAGCTTGGAGGGTGAGAGCGGCATGGAAGTCTGGGCCGAAGGCGGGATTGA
>JAYTQD010000645.1:0-2680 GCA_043746935.1 Acidobacteriaceae bacterium
AGGGACGCGCCCCCATATACGGCCACCGCATCCTTCCCATACCGGTCCTGCACCTCCCTTAGGCGGCGCGCGGTGAGCGCCATCGCATCATCCCAGTTCGCCTTAACGAAACCGCTGTCGGTGCGGAGCAGAGGATCGAGCAGCCGATCCTGATGATTGGATTGCAAATAGCGTTTGACGCCCTTCGGGCACAACATCCCGCGATTGAACGGAAAGTCCTCCCATGGCTCGAAGCCGATGAGTTGATTTCCGCGTACTTTTAGCTGGATACCGCACTGTTGTCCGCAGAAACAACAGTGTGTCTTTACCAGCCGGTCGGGGGTAGTCCTTGCTTCATTGCTCCAGCCGCCATCCGGAGTGTAGTTGAGATGCGGTCCATAGAGGTCGCGAAGCTGTTCCAGCGTTCCAGCCGATTTAGCCATTGGCAGCCTCTTGCGCGGCGGATCTCAATTTGAGTTGCGAAAGCGAGAGCATCTTGCGCTTGCATGGGGGGCAAAGATCCGGCCACGTGAAACCAGTCTCAGGGATAGTGTAGTCGAAGCCGAGCTGAGGCAGAACCGCCCTGAGATCACGGACGTGCATCGCGGAAGCAAATCGCTCCTTACACTTTGGACAAATCGCGCCCGGCCCTTCTGCGCCGGCGATCTGATAGAGTTTTACACCTAACTGTGCCGGCCGTTGAAAGATGTGGAAGAATTTTCCGAAGGGCAGGAAGAGTAATGCTGCAATAACTGTGATCGCGTGAATGATGGCGAGGAAACTGTATGCCGTTCCCCTTAGCCACTCCTGTGAAACCGTGAGCGCGATACCTGTTACGGAAATCGCGAACAACAGGATGACCGGAAAGAAATCCATCGCGAAGCTCTGCAGCGTTTGCGCACTCTTGTCGCGGAGCCTTCTCCAAAGCGAAAGGAAGACGCCGACGATCACCAGCACGGCCGAGATGTCCAGGCCATGAAAGAGCAACGAAGCCACCACGGAATTAATTGGAAAGGTGCCCACAGGAAATCCGAACAGGTAGGTCACATACGTCGATTGGTCGTTCGGTAAAGATTTGAAGGCGATCCATCCAAAGACAAGTGGAAAGGTGATTGCCGCCGCGAGAATGCAGCCCCAGAAGAGGCATTGGTGCATCCACCAGCGGAGGCGTGATCGTTTCGCGATAAACGTTTGCGCAACAAGATTCCGGCCGGCCAGCTTTAGCAGCGTGAGGGTCGTCCGAATCATTCCCCGGCTACGGAACAGCTCCCACCCTCTTCGCCAGTACATGCGCGTTGGCGGTTTGTCGAGCCACACATTGTAGTGATACACAACTCCCCAGGTTGCAAAGATGATCGCGAACGTGTAAATCACAAGTGCGGGATCGAAGTTCTCCAGATTGCGCGATCCTACAACGATGGCAGCAACCAGCAGAAGTGTGAATAGCGTTGCCCAGGCGGCGGAGCGGACACGATCCGCCGTACGGATGAGATGCGCGGGAAGGGAAAGGTCCAGCGCATCCTGACGTGGGATAAACACCCGCGCGTTGATGCGCCACATCACTAGCGAAACCAGCGCCAGCAGCACGAATGCCGGCCAGACCGCGCCCATCCGGTCACGAAAAATGCCGAGGAGAAGAGGCGGGAAAAAACCTCCGAGGCCGCCCATCGCTCCCACAAGCCCGGTTACGGTCCCTGTCTCGCCGGGAAAATATTGCGGTACCAGCTTGAAAACCGCACCATTGCCCAATCCCATCATGGCCGCGCAGCCCAAAGCGCCAATCGTAAAAGGCAGCATAGAAGGCCACGCAAGCAACAGAGCAAAGGGCACAACGATCGAGAAGACTGCGGATAGCACGCGCGCGCCGCCGATTCGGTCCGCAAGCCATCCGCCGACCGGTCGCATCAGAGTGGCCACAACCACGAATCCCGCCGTTCGAAACCCCGCGTCGGCGGGTTGGAGGTGGAACTGATCTCTTAAGAGGCTTGGCAGGTAAATTGAGAAGGCGACGAAACCGCCGAACGTCAGGAAATAGAATGCGGAGAGTGCCCATGAGAGACGTTCGCGTGCAAGCAATCGAACCATCTCGCCGATTGATTTTGGACGGACCATCACCGGGGCGTTTCGCGCGAACAGCCAAAATACGATTGCCCATATGGCCAGCATCGCGGCCACACCTCGGAAAACATTTTGCCAGCCGAGGGAGACTGCGAGCAGCGGTCCGAGGAAGACGGCGGCGGATTGACCGATATTCCCTAATCCGTAAACACCCAGCGCGCTGCCTTGCTTTTCTGCGCTAAACCAGCGCGAGATAAATCCGACACCGACGGCGAAAGAAGAGCCCGCCAATCCAAGAAAAAAGCCGCTGACTAGCAACTGCGGATACGTCTCCGCCATCGGAGTCAGGAAGGCAGGCACTGCGCACAACAGCATGAGTAACGAAAAAACCAATCGCCCGCCAAACCGGTCCGCCAGCATTCCAACAGGAAGTCGAGCGAGTGATCCAAGCAATACTGGCACGGCAACCATCAGCGCAGCTTGCGTAGCAGAGAGGTGAAAAGTATCGCGAAAGTGCGGAGCGAATGCAGCAATCAAGCCCCAAGCCGCAAAACATACGGCGAACGAAGTAGTCCCGAGCGTTAACGGAAGCAGACTGTTTCGCGCTGCTGATCGTGGTGAACTCATTACCGATCCATAGGTG
>JAYTQD010000646.1:0-2678 GCA_043746935.1 Acidobacteriaceae bacterium
GGAATGCCGTAGTTGGCGTAGGCCGTTCCCGCTGCGGTAACCGAGGCCATGGACCCGGCTTCGGTAATGCCTTCTTCCAGGATTTGCCCGTCTTTTTCTTCGCGGTAGTACAGCAACATGTCCTGATCGTGCGGCTTGTAGAGTTGTCCCTGGCTGGCGTAAATGCCGACCTGCCGGATGATGGATTCCATGCCGAAGGTTCTGCCTTCGTCCGGAATAATGGGCACGACCAGTTTGCCGACTTCCGGCTCCTTCATCAGGTGACGCAACAGGCTGACGAAGCCCATGGTCGTCGAAACGGCGCGAGCTTTCGAACTGGCAAGCGATTCCGCGAAGAACTCCAGCGGCGGCGTCTTGAATTCCGTCTTCTTGACCACTCGCGTAGGCATGTAGCCGCCTAGCTCTTTGCGTCGTTCCCGCATGTAGAGAATTTCCGGGCTATCTTCCGCTGGGCGGTACGGCATCCCTTTCTTCGCGGACTCTTCCGGAATTGGAATCTCAAAGCGCTCGCGAAATGCGGCCAGCGACTCGTCGCTCAGCTTCTTTTCCTGGTGGGTGGCGTTGCGCGCTTCCGCTGAGCCAAGACCATAGCCTTTTACGGTTTTGGCCAGGATCACCGTTGGCCGTCCCGAAGGCGCCATAGCCCGCAAATAAGCGTTATAGATCTTCTGTGGATCATGCCCGCCGCGACGCAAGCGGGACAGTTCGTCGTCGCTCATGTTAGCGACCAGCTCCTGCGTCTCTGGATACTTTCCGAAGAAGGCTTCGCGCACGTTCACGCCGCCCTTGGCTTTGAAGTTTTGGTACTCGCCGTCGACACACTCTTCCATACGCTGCAACAACATGCCGGACTTGTCGCGGGCGAAGAGCGGATCCCAGTCGGAACTCCAGATGACCTTGATGACGTTCCAGCCGGCGCCAGCGAAGGCGGCTTCGAGTTCGTTGATGATCTTTCCATTTCCGCGAACCGGCCCATCCAGGCGCTGCAAGTTGCAGTTGACGACGAACACGAGGTTGTCGAGTTTTTCGCGCGAGGCCAGCGTGAGCGAACCCATCGACTCCGGCTCGTCGGTTTCGCCGTCTCCGACGAAGGCCCATACTTTGCGAGGAGTCTTGGCGATGAGGCCACGGTTTTCCAGGTAGCGCATGAATCGCGCCTGATAAATCGCGTTCAACGGACCCAAGCCCATCGAAACCGTGGGGAAGCTCCAGAAGTCCGGCATCAGCCAGGGGTGAGGGTAGGAGGATAGGCCCGGAGTTTCACGCAGTTCGTGGCGGAAATTGCGTAGATGATCTTCCGATAGCCGCCCTTCCAAAAACGCCCGCGAATAGACGCCCGGCGAGGCGTGGCCCTGAAAGTAAACGAAGTCTCCGGGTTCTTCGCCATACTTGGCGTGGAAGAAGTGATTGAAGCCGACTTCGAGCAGTGAGGCGAGCGAAGAATAGGTGGAGATATGACCGCCAATTCCAGCGTCTTCCTTGTTTTGGCGATGCACCATAGCCATCGCATTCCAGCGAATCAGGCTCTTGATCCGCCGCTCCAGTGAGCGATCTCCCGGGTATGGCACTTCGTCCTCGACGGGAATGGTATTGCGGTAGGGCGTATTGAGCTTGGTGGGGACGTCCACGCCCACTTCCCGCGCGTGGTTCGTAAGGGCATCCAGCAGCATGGTGCCCTGGTTGGAGCCATCTTGTTTTACGATCTGGTCGAAGGCTTCAAGCCATTCGGCAATTTCATCAAAATCCGGGGTCACCCGGGCTATACGTGTCGCATTCATACCGTAAGTATGCCCCCAAGCGGCGCTTGGTGCCAGTCCTTGATCCACAGGTTGAACCCCTGTTCAGAGGGGAACTGGATCCCACGCAGAGTCCGTACCGCAGCTCTTGTACAAAAAACTAGGCCCGCTTCGAGAGAAGCGGGCCCCATACAACATAGAAAAAGCTAGCTACTGGCCAGGACAGACCGTGTGCAAGTCGTTCTGGAAGCTGATCCAACTGTGGACCGAAGTGGAGCGTTTATCGCCGAAATACGGGATAAACACCAACGATTGCAGGTTGTAGGTGAACCCGTTCAGGGTGTAAGGGAAGCTGCCGAAGTTCGCATTGCCCTCAATCGGATCCCCGTTTTCCATGACGCTGTTGTCGGTGCAATTCACCAAGTTATCCACGAACGGGTCATCCATCCATTCGCCGATTTCGTGGGAGAGCGCCGAAACGTCCTGGGAGAAAGAGCCAGTTTGGTCAACGTAGGAGGCGTGGGCGTAGGTCTGTCCAGCCGGTTGGGAGCCATTGGCGTTGTGATACCCGCCGATGCAGCATCCGCCTTGCGTTAGGAAGACGTCGTAGGTCACGAAAAGCGGAAGGACGCCAGGATTGAGCTGCGAGAATTTCGCGATGTAGGTTTGCAATTTGGCATCGAACGCGTTGATGTCGTAGGTTCCAACTTTCCCGGAGGCAAACGGGTTCGTGATGACCGAGCCGAGTGATTTGGGCACTGTGATGCTCTGTTCCGCCAAAACAGTCGGAGTTCCCAGCAGGACGTGGTAGTTCTTGTGGGCCGCGGCTTTGACCGAAATCCAGAAATTACCACGCTGGTAGGCATCAATATACTGCGTCGTACCCAGGTTCGTGCCGCCTTGCGTGAAGTTCAAACTCGGATCGAAAACCGGGGAAGCGAT
>JAYTQD010000647.1:0-2676 GCA_043746935.1 Acidobacteriaceae bacterium
GTAACACAGCGGCGAGATGATCTTCGCGGTAAGCTGCAACGGTTCCTGAAAATATTTCACGTCGACCTTAATTGCATTGTCATCGGCCAATTGTGTGCCCGCGGTTATGTTGGCTTCGATCTCTTTTGCGGCGGCCTCGACGCGCTGCCGTATCTCCGTCTCGAACTTCTCGATATGCTCGGGCTTGATCAATTCAGATTGGAGGAGGGCGCAGGCGTTCTCGATCAAATGAATGTTGGTCGAGGTGGGGTTGAAATATCGCGCGTAGTGACTCTTGACCTTCGCGTTCAAAAAGGAAACCGCAACCTCGAAGTAGGCGGCCTGGTTGTTCTTGAACCAATCCCTCCGGCCAATTTTCTGGAGGTATTTCGCATTGACATCGTCTGCGGCCATTTGGACAATCCTCGGCAATTGTGCGTATCGATGGTGCCATGCCGACGGGAGTACATATAGTCGGAGACGTTGGCAAATAATGGGGGGTTTCCCAATTAACTTGCTCGGATGCCCAACAAAACATCGCTTTTGCTCCGAGTTTGCCGGGATTGCGACTACCGAAAAAATTTCCGCTTGTGCATATTGACGTCCGAAAAAACCCAGCGTAGGATTCAGTTTCACACAGGAGCTGCCCTGTAGAAACTCGCCAGCGATTGAAGCACTGTTATAAGTTCCCCTGAAAGCGACTGCCGCGCTGTGGCCGTCGCTTTTTCGTTTCCGTCCCAATTCCATTGAGAATTTTTTCTGGTGCGGCGCCGCGCGCGTCGGTTCGAACACCTGCGTCCTGTTGCAATTGCCGTTGCATCGACACCCCGCGCGCACCCGAAAACGTTTTCAGGATAGGTAGCTGACGTCCCTATCAACGAAGCCCTGCGCTTCGGTCCGTTCAAGTCAGCGATTGGAGTGCCGGTTATCCCGGCTGTCGTTTTAACCCCCGCGGGGCATCTGTCCCGTGCGGGGTCAGCTTGCCTCCGTATTTTTCATTGGAGGCAAACATGTTAAGAGCAGAACGGTGCGCGTCTGATCAGACACTGCACGATCCGGCGGCAAGTCTTGCGGCTGTTGGCACTACCCACGACGACGTCGACGCAAACGGCGATGACGTGGTTCAATCATCACTGCCGAAACAGAGCAGCGAACCGCCGCCGTGGACCCTAGCGGAAAAAGTTCAGTTGACCGAGTCGTTTCTTGAGTGCTGCAAAGCGCTTGAGGATCCGGCCACATCAACGGACCAGCGCCTGGATATTGTTCAGGCGGTCATGCGTTACCACATCGACCCCGAATGGACGTCCGACGAGATCATGGCTCTGGCGCCATTGATGTTGTATTACCGGCGCAAACTCCTGGACGAGACCACCACGATAGACGATCGCGTCGAGTTGCTTAAACGCATCTACACCGACCGTGAACCCGTCTGGATGGTAGATGAGATCGTGCAACTGCATTTCATCCTGCTCAACGAGTGCGAGCAGTTAAGCGATCCGGAGTTTCCGTTGGCGGAAAAGCTCGACGTACTGGCGTGGATGTTCGCCGACGAAAGTCACGACATGCACGCATTGTCGTTTTATCGTTGTGCGCGTCAGGCGTGGGGATCGTGTGATGTGCGTTCGGCCGCCAGTGATATCAAACGGCTGGTCCCACAGTGGATTGATGAGACGTTACGGCTCTACCCGCGGTGGGCGAGACAGTGGGTGCGGGGGTTTTTGCTGCACAACCCAGATGGTTTGCTCAACATTCTGGACAAGAACCCGCAATTCATTAACGAGGTGATCCGCCGCTTTCCGGGCTGGTTGAATCGTTCGGTTGCGCCTTACCCGAGTTGGGCGAGGGCATGGGCACTCGAAAGTCTGGTCCACAACCCCGAACGCCTGCTGCGCGTCATGGAGCGCTATCCCTCGCACCTCAGTGAGGCCGTGAATAGGTTGCCGACCTGGAGCGATGACCCGAAGGTGCTGAGCAAGCTGCTTGAGCAACAGCGCCGGCGGGTAGTGGCCATGGCACAGCAACAAGAAGTTCAGCCGGATCTTTTTTCCCAACCGGCATAACCGGGCATGTAACGAACGCGCGTGGGGGTGGCGACATCCTCACGCGCACTTTTATGGAGAATTGTTATGAGAAAAGCCATGCAACATCCGATGTCGTTGTTCGGATTCAATGTCGGTTTAACGACGCCGGGGTTTGAAGAATCGTGCGATCTGGTGCCCGACCTGGATCCGGACTATGTATTCGAGAAGGACACCCTTCAGACACTGCGGTTGTGGTGGATGAAAGGGCAGAAGGAACCGTTGTACATCTTCGGCCCGCAAGGTTGCGGCAAGACCTCGTTGGTTGAGCAGTTTCTGGCGCGGTTGAACGTACCGGTGATTCCGATCATGGGGCGCGACCCGATGGAAAAAGCCGACCTGGTCGGAATGCCATGGCTGGGCACGGACGGTGCGATGCATTTCCGATACGGTCCTGCGACGCGAGCCTACGGTCACGGCGAAAACAACGAAGGTTGTGTGTTGTTGGTCAACGAGTTCACCAAGTGCGATCCGGGGTTTTGGGTCGCCAACAACGAGTTGCTGGAGCGCAAGCCCATCTACGTCGAACAGACCGGCGAACTGGTCAAACCGAAGGAAGGGTTTCGTTTGGTGGTCACGGACAATATCCGCGGCCTGGTGGGTGACGATACCGGCATGT
>JAYTQD010000648.1:0-2664 GCA_043746935.1 Acidobacteriaceae bacterium
GCGAGTTCGAGCAGGCGGATACGGTGGGGGATTTCCGGGACGGGTTTTGCTGTAAGGGGGCACTCTTTTTCTCCTCAATACTATTATTGGGAGGGTGCTTCTTAATTTTCGGGCTTAAAGGCGGCTAGTGCTGCCCATTACCCTTAATTCCCGCTGGTGAATCATCCAGCCCCCAGCGTGAATCCTAACGACATGAACTGCAGTGCCGCATAGCCCTGCCAGATCAGTTGATGACCGGGAGGTCGATCGTTCTTGCGTCCAAGATAACCTCCGATCTTGGCAACCAGGCGTACCGCTTCACCCAACAGCACTGGTGGTTTCAGGCCGTTTTTTTTGCATAGGCTCGTAGCGTTTGCAATTCGACATCGGAGAACAATACTTCGGCAGGCATACCCGGCATCTCACGGCCCAGCAGCGTCATCAGCATAATCCGCCAGGCGATCACCAGGTTGATCGCAACCGCACGCCGTACACGCTCGGCGGTTCCGTGAGCGATATCCTCAATGCGGCATCCCGATTTCAGCACACGATGCCAGTCCTCTATGCGCCAGCGCAAACAGTACCAGCGCAGGCATTGCTCGGCATCTTCCGGCGAGCCGAGTTTGATCGTCGTCAGTAGGAACCACTCGACCGCGTCGGTGTCCGGCGGCGGATTTTCCTCGCGCGCATGAATCACCCAGATATCAATCGGAGCCTTGTCGGCGTGGTAATGGGCCGGACAGAGTTGTACGCGCATATAGCGCACCGCCAGATCCGCGTCGCGCCCGGGCCGGCACGGCCGGGCTTGCTGTTTGCTCTTCTTCGGACGGGCGCTCTGGCGCGGGATCTGCACGCGAACCCGGCTTTGAATAGTTGTTTGGCCAACCGCTCGAAACAGCTTGAACGGATCCTCTTCGATGTTACGGTCATGTTTGGCGCGGACCAACAACTCCACAGCGCCGGTACGGCGCTGCTCGTCGAACATTTCGAAGAAGTCCGCCTCGCGGTCGCAAACATCAATCAGGCGTGTATGGGGCATCCCTGCGGCCACAGCCTCCAAGTCGCGGTGATGCTCAATCCACACGAAGGTTTTCTTCTCTTCAATGGGAATGGCAAATGTGGGCCGTTTTTCCTCCGGCGCTTTCGCCACCGGGGCCACACACTGCGCCTTCAGCACGCCCAGCGGCAGACCGTTTGCGGAGACTGCAAACGTAGTATGCAGATGCAATCCTCGGCTCTTGGCCCCAGTCTGGTTGGTGCCGATCTCTCCCAGTCCGGTGCACGCGGCCAAGCCGTTGTAGTTCAGTTCGCTGCCGTCTTGCACGCACAGCACGGTCTGCTGGCCGAGCATGCGCCGCATGGTACGTTCCCGATGCGGCTGCAGGATGTTGTCCATAGTTACGCCGGAATCTTCCGGCATATCGATCAGCCGGTAATAACCCTTGAGGGCGGCAGCGTCTCCCTGGGCTACGCCGGTGAAGGCGCGCCCCGGTGTGCCGGCCTTGGCGCTAGCTACTTTCACCAGTCTTTTGCTCAGCCGCTCATCCCCCAATGGCGCGCCGCCGAACTCTTTTTCCGCCCACGTCTCTGCCTCCAAGCCGTCTGCCGCTCCCAGAGCGCTGCGGCCCGCATCGGCAGCCAACCCCAGTTGGGCGCGGAAGTCTTTCTCCAGCGGGTATACATAAATATCCTTGACTGTCTCCTCCGCCTTGCGGAAACGATCCTGTCTGCCGCGGCCCTTGGTCTGGCCCACCCGGATCCAGTTGGCGGCCTGATAACTGGTACCCACAAAATGCGCTCTATCTACAAAACTTTCCACCAGAATCGGCCGGTATTGATATCGTTGCTCGAAGTCTACGGGCATTTGCCGTGCCGCCATTGCCAGCAGCATGGAGGCGAGGTTGGCGCAGTGGACAACCGGACGGATCAAGAACCGGCTCATGTTCACTGCATTGTGCAGTGAGGCTCGCCGCTGATCAACCGTCCAACCGATCCAGTTGTCGCGGTCGGCTAACTGCAGGGCTGGCGCGGCAAAACCCATCGCGCCAAGCCATCCGT
Organism: Acidobacteriaceae bacterium; assembly: GCA_043746935.1. Classification (GTDB taxonomy): domain Bacteria; phylum Acidobacteriota; class Terriglobia; order Terriglobales; family Acidobacteriaceae; genus JANXUC01. Next base: position 2,038 of record JAYTQD010000648.1, read on the forward strand.
ATTCGGACCCGATCAGGTAGCGCAACTGGCGTCCCACCAAAGGTCCGTGGCCACGCGGGTGTTCGCGAATCATCATCTCGTTCCAGATCTGCATGTGCTTCTCGCTGCCGACCAGGATTAACGCCAGTCCGCGAACTTCTCCCGCTTGGGCGGGCACCCCCACTGGATCGGCCACCGCCGCAGGCAAGCGGTTGGGCGTGCCCGGTCCGTTCTTCGCCTGCGCCTCCGGGAGCGTAAAGTGGCCAGCGGCTTCCAGTTCCCGCAGCGCCTTCACGCAGCCGCCGCGCTGCAACTCGCCGCGGGCATCCTGGAATCCCCACTCTTCGCACAGGAAATCGGCCAACTCGGTGCGGTGGGTGAACTCGCCACTATCTAGTAAATTGGCGATATAGGAGATGGAAACAGGCTTCGACAGGGTTCGCTTGATCTGGCTTTGTGCAAACATACAGCGATTATGCGCTGCGAGGTTGGTCCGTGTCCAGCTTTATTTACGGGCGCAAGGCAGGGCTAGCAACGCAAAACCGTCGTTACGGAAAGTTAAGCACATATGCAAATTGAGCCAGTGTTTAATCCTTTGGACAAGAAAAATCTCGGTGTAAGCGTGGCAGAAGCGTTAATCGCGAGACC
>JAYTQD010000649.1:0-7079 GCA_043746935.1 Acidobacteriaceae bacterium
GGCTCCTGACAGGCTCGAGCCTCGGCATCGCCCACCGCTTGCAGCAGACCTTGCTTCGAGCATTCCGACAGATCCAGTATTTGGTCGCCGATAGCGACTCCGATGCGCGGTGGCTCACTCGTCCCACGGCGACGGAACACTCCGAACGGAAGATTCTGCACGGGAAAGTCTGTCGCTGGATGATTGGCCGATTCCACCCAGCTCTTCCTGCTAGGGTCGTGAGTCTCATTGATGCCGTGGGTCATAAGAGTATTGATAATAGAAGATTGATCATATGAGGCCGAGCTTCTCCAAGTCTAGCTTCGGCAAATCTAGCTTCTGCAAATCTAAGATCGGCTCCTCAAACGAACACGAACCAAACGACAGCGCGAAGTGCTGGCGCGTTCGGGCAAGGTCCGCTTCGTTCACAAACAACTTGTTCCATTTAGCAAATCCACCGTCAAAGTGAAAGCTGGCGGGGTGAACGTCATCAAGAATCTGGACTAGCTGATCCTGCTCAATTCCGCATTCCAGCAGCGCCGCGCCTACAAAGACATTCAAGAACCCATGCATTACGCCACAAACACTGTTGGCTTCGTAGGTCAGCGGATGCTCCGAGCGGACGGGATGGTGCAGGCCAGCGGTCGCCTTGAACGCAACACCGTGCGACTTGCACTGCGCCATGAATTCCGCGAGAACAGCGGAAGAAGGAAAGGCTTCAGGAGTAACGCCGCCTGTCCGAATTTTGGCGAACCATCCTGCATGATGGATGGCATCCAACCATACTGTCAAATCTTCCGTATACGGAACTTCGCAGAACACAGCGAGGTCTCGCGGCAGCATCAACGATGCCTCCGTAATCATGGCCGGAGAGCCGGGGCGAAATTCCACCGCCTCGATGAAAAATGGATCCTGTTCTGCGCCACCCGAGTGCATCAACTCCGCGCAAACCATCTCGGCCTCTCGCAACGGTTCCGCACCCAACAGCACGGAGAGCGCGCACGGAATTCCCCGTGCTTCGGGATTTGCGATCAATCGACCGCGCAGTTCCCCAAGCTGAGCCGCTGGCAACACAAACTTCCCCAGCATCCAGGCATGCGGACCACGCGCATACCGGACAAAATTACGGGCTGCTTCTTCCAGGGAAAGCTTGGCTGGCGGAAACAGTCCCGCATAGTCAATGAGGCCGCTGAGCAGGACTCGGAGCGCGGCTGGAACGCTCGGCGGGGTAGCACTCGACTTCTGGGGCGCGGGGACCATGGGAGCAAAGTCCGACGGCAACATTCTAACCCTTGGGCGTGAACTGTTTCTTCAGCCCTTGCCAACATTCGTAATACTCACCCTGGAGTTCGGTAGTGTCCATGGCATATTTCGTGGGCCGAACCACGTAGCGCGTTTCGAACATAAACGCCATCGTATCGGCCAGGTGCACCGGCTTGAGATCGCTGCGCGTTGCCTGCTCGTAGGTAGCGGCGTCTGGCCCGTGGCCAGCCATGCAGTTGTGCAGACTGGCGCCGCCGGGAGCGAAGCCTTCGGCCTTGGCGTCGTACTCGCCGGTGATCAGCCCCATGAATTCATTCATGAAGTTGCGATGGAACCACGGCGGACGGAACGTGTGCTCGGCCACGAGCCAGCGCGACGTAAACACCGCTAGGTCAAAGTTCGCTGTACCTGGAATTTCGGACGGCGACGTCAGTACGGTAAAAATCGACGGGTCGGGATGGTCGAAGCTGATGGACCCGATGGTATTGAAACGGTTGAGATCGTATTTGTAGGGCGCATAATTGCCGTGCCAGCCCACAACATCGAGCGGCGAGTGGTCGTACTCTGCCGACCACAGAGCGCCTTGGAACTTGTTGATCACTTCATAGCGGCCTTCGCGATCCTCAAACGCCGCGACCGGCGTCAGAAAATCGCGCGGGTTCGCCAGGCCGTTTGCACCGATGGGACCGAGGTCGGGCAAGCGCAGGAGCGCGCCATAGTTCTCACAGATATATCCGCGCCCATGTCCATCAGGCAGCTCCACTCGAAACTTGATGCCCCTCTGGATTACGCAGATCTCGCACGCCGCAACATCCAGAACTCCCATCTCCGTGATCACGCGCAAGCGCCCGAGCTGCGGAACAATCAGCATTTCTCCGTCGGCGTTGTGGAAGAAGCGGTCCGTCATGGACTGGTTCGCGACGTAAATGTGGATAGCGAAACCCGTGTGCGTTTGGAAATCGCCATTGCCGCCCAGTGTGCGAATTCCCTGCACAAAATCAGTAGGCTCCTTAGGAATTTCGAACGGGCTCCAGCGCAACTGATTCGGCGTAGCCGGAACTTCGTCGAAAACAGAACGCAACAACCCCGTGCCGCTGATTGGCGTATACGGCTTATGCACGACCGACGGACGAATGCGATACAGCCACGCGCGCCGATTCGACCCGCGCGGCGCGGTGAACGGCGTGCCACTCAGCTGTTCCGCATACAGGCCAAGCGGATGCTTCTGCGGCGAATTTTGCCCAACCGGAAGCGCTCCGGCCACAGCCTCTGTCGCGAATTCGTTGCCGAACCCGGACTGATACCGCACATCTTGTTTCTGGCCACTCATGGGTGCGTGTCCTCGAGAATTTACAGATTACCGCGCAACGCCTGCTCGCGCTCAATCGATTCAAACAACGCCTTGAAATTCCCCTTGCCGAAACCACGGCTCCCGCGGCGCTCGATGATCTCATAGAACAGCGTCGGTCGGTCCTCCACCGGTTTGGTAAAAATCTGCAGCAGATGGCCTTCTTCGTCCTTGTCCACCAGAATGCCCAACTCGCGCACCTTCTTCTCAAGGTCTTTCGTCAGGATATCCCCAATGCGCTCCGGCAGCATGTCGTAGTAGCTGTCGGGCACAGTAAGGAACTCGATCCCGTTGGCGCGCAACTTGGTCACGGTCTCCGCGACGTTTTTACAAGCGAGCGCCACGTGCTGAACTCCGGGTCCGGAGTTGCAATCGAGATATTCCTGAATCTGGCTCTTGTGCCGCCCCGCCGCCGGCTCGTTAATCGGAAACTTCACCGAGTGAGAATCATCGGACATCACAATGCTCATCAGCGCGCTGAATTCGGTAGAGATGTCTTTGTCGTCAAAGCTCAGAAAGCGCTGGAATCCGAACACGTCGGAATACCAGTTCGCCCAGTCTTTCATCTTGCCCAGCTCGACGTTCCCCACGATATGGTCAATGCGCAGAATGCCCGTGCTCTCCGCCGCCAGCACCGTGGCACTGTAACCCGGCAGAAACGGGCCTTTATAGTCCTGAAAAGAAATCAGCGAATGGATCACGTCGCCGTAAGTGTGAACGGCCGCACGATGAATCTTGCCGTGCTCATCCTCGACAATCTTGGGCTCTTGAAACGGCTTCGCCCCGCGTCGCACAGCCTCATGGAAAGCCGCCTCAGCATCGGGCACTTCCAGCGCAATATCGCGCACCCCGTCGCCATGCTTTTTCATAAACTCCACAGCGGCGTGGTCCAGCGTTTGCGGCGACGTAAGTACCATGTTTGCCTTACCTTGCGACATGGCATACGACGTTTGCGTGCGTTCCCCCGTCTCCAATCCCACATAGCCAACCTGTGAAAAGCCAAAGGCCTTGCGGTAGTAAAATGCCGCCTGCTTCGCGTTGCCGACCCAGAGTTCAATGTGGTGGATCCGCTTGAGTTTGAGGGGGTTTTCCATCGCGCCGCCTTAATTTAAGAGTGAGTCTTCATTTTCGCGTGGAATGGACGATAGGAAAAGAGCTAAAGTAAACTCATTGCGATAATTGCCATAATTTATAAAGTTATTTATGCCAAAAACATTACAACGTGAATTTCACCTCGACGGCATCGACCGCAAGCTACTCCAGCATTTACAACAACATGGCCGCCTCAGCTTTGCCGAACTCGCGCGCCGCGTACGCCTGACGACCCCAGCCGTCATTGAACGCGTGCGCAAGCTCGAAGACGCAGGCATCATCCTGGGCTACCACGCTGAGGTCAGCGCCCCTAAGATGGGGCTGCCGGTGCTGGCACTGATCCGGATGAGTGTTGTTGGAGACGTGTTCGCGAAAGTGGCCGCTGTAGTCAAGGATTCCCCAGAAGTCCTTGAATGTCATCGAGGTACGGGCGGAGACTCGTTCATCATGAAGGTTGCCGTACGCTCAGTGCAACATCTGGAATCGCTGATTGACCGCCTTACTCCATTCGGCACGACCTCCACTTCGGTAGTTCTATCCTCTCCGGTAAAGCGGCGCGATCTGGTGCCCTGGACAGGGGATGGGAAGCACTCGGGCAACGAATAACGGCCCAGCACCGCCGAAGCGACGATGCCGGCCTGGAGGAAGCCTAGGCGGCAGGGAACCATGGTTCTGAACCCTGCCTTCCCTCTACATCTTGCTAATCGAGGCGCTGTTCAGGTTAGTGACCCAAACGTTGTCGCCGTCAAAAGTCAGGCATAACGGCCCAGTTTGGGTCGATATATTCGCCAGATTCACTCCATCGGACGCCCGCAACTTGCTCACGTAATTGCTGGTATTGTTTGCCACCCAAATATTGGCGCCGTCAAACACCAAGCCAAACGGTCCCGTGCCCACGGCATATGTACCGAGAATTACCCCAGTGGAAGCCTGGATCTTTGTGACGGTATTGGCAATGTAGTTGGCGGCCCAGATGTTAGCGCCGTCAAACACCAAGCCCTCAGGATTGGGAACCGTATAAGTGGCCAGGATGCGCCCTCTGGGGTGTATTTTCATCACCGAGCTGCTGGTGTAGTTGGACACCCAGACGCTGGTTCCATCAAAGACCACGGACACAGGCGCGGTACCGACGGCGAAATTACCCAGATTCACTCCGTCGCTAGCGCGGAGCTTGCTGATCGTGTTGTCGTAACTGTTGGCGACCCAGAGGTTCGCCCCGTCAAAGGCTATCCCGCTAGAGCCGTTGCCGGCGGTGAAGTTGCCCAGAACAGTGCCATCACTGGCCCGAACCTTCGCCACTGTGTTCGAAGGGTAAGAAGTGACCCATAAGTTAGCGCCATCAAAAGCGACCCCGTTAGCGCCGCCCGGTAGCGAGACTGTCATCAGGATTTGACCATCGTTCGCACGCATCTTGGTGAGGGTACCGTACTGGCCGGCCACCCAGAGGTTGGCGCCGTCAAAGGCAACTCCGTAGGGAAGACCTGGGACCGAGAACGACAACGACGTAATAGCGGAATACCAGCGCAGTGTCGCTATCTGGTTAGTGCTTGTTTGTGCCAGCAAAGGCTGCGAAAGCATGGTGAACAGGCCGAGGGCCAACAGAGACGCCGTATACCGCGCGCAAGTCATCCATCGAGACATGAATCGAGACATGGTTCATTTCCTCCAGATCAGTTTGGCGGCCCGGCGGAACCCTTGGACCTGAACGCGCTGGCGCTTCCTTCCAGAAGTTTCGAGCCGTCTATCTTGTAAAACGGAAATTCCGGGGAAACTGGCTCATGGCTGCCAGAGCAGGCTGCAGTCCCCACGCGCCTCATGCCACTGTGTGCGCCCATAGCCTGAGTGCTCTCCCACAAATTGCCCAATATTTGCAATCAGTTACGGACAATGCCACCTCGCATCGCATCCCCTGATGCCCCCCATAAAATGTTTCAATTTCCCTTAAGCCGCGGGGCACCGTAGATTGAGCTTTAGGCCTTCTGTATCTCCCTCAATCTCAGCCTGTCGAGGCAATTTAGGATGACAACCGTGAGTTCGCTCCTGTCGCTCAGCAACGAACTGCGGTCTCTTTACGGGGATGGCTCGGCGCGCCTGCAGGCGGACTTTGCGGCCTCGCGCGATGGCGTGGCGACGGCCAAGGGGCGTGCAAGGCTGGTGGATGGCCTCTGTCAGAGGTTGTGGAAAGAGTTTATTTCTAAGGAGTTAGGCGGCCCAGACAAATTTGCTCTGGTGGCGCTGGGCGGCTACGGACGCGGCACGTTGCTGCCGCAGTCGGACATCGATTTGCTATTCCTGCACGACGGCGCTTGGTCGGAAGGAGAGTACCGCGACAAGATTCGTCAATTTTCGCAAGAAATTTGGGATTTACGGATGCGGCTGAGTCCTTCCACGCGGACCCTGGCGGAATGCGAAAAGTTTGACCGCGACAACCCAGAGTTTCCGATCTCCCTGCTCGACTGCCGCTACTTGGCGGGAGACCGCGAGCTGTTCGAAAAGCTGCGGGAAAAGCTGGTTCCGAAGCTCATCATGCGCGAGTATCAGCCCTTGGTGGAGCGGCTCTCGGAGATTACGCGGGCGCGCTACGGCAAGTTCGGCAACACGGTCTTTCACCTCGAACCGAACATGAAAGAAGGCCCTGGCGGCCTGCGCGACTACAACCTGGTGCATTGGCTTGCTCTCATTTCCACCATGGACCAACTGCGGCGCTGGCCCGAGGAACAGGCACTGCTGCCTCCGCAAATGCGGGGGGCTTTTGAGCAGGCCTACGAGTTTCTGTTGTCGGTGCGCTGCTTCCTGCACTTCCGCCACAATCGCGACGACAACACGCTGACCTGGGAAGCGCAAGAAGAGGCTGCCAAGCGCGGCATCGGCTTGGAACATCAGGAATCTGTCACTCCAGCGGAGTGGATGCGAACCTACTTCCGTCATGCTCGGTCGATTCACGGGATGGCCACACAGCTTCTCGATGAAATTCCCGCAGCGCGGTCTTCCCTGCTGCGGCAGTTTCAAAGCTGGCGGGCGCGCGTTTCCAACGCGGATTTTTCCGTGGTGGACGGCCTGATCTATTTGCAGCAACCCTCGGCGCTAAACGATGTGGATTTCGTGCTGCGCGTGTTCCAGTTCATGGCGCATCACGGCTTGCGCTTAAGCGCCACCACATCACGACGGATTGAGCAGGTGCTGCCGCAACTGGCAATGTCGCCACCCCAGGGAGCGCCTGTGTGGCGTAAGCTGCGCGACATCCTAATCGAGCCTTATGCAGCCTCAGCGTTGCGCGCCATGCACTCGCTGCGACTGTTAACCGTACTGCTGCCGGAGTTTGACTTGATCGATGCGCTGGTGATTCGCGACTTTTACCATCGTTACACGGTGGATGAGCACTCGTTCCTGACGATCG
>JAYTQD010000650.1:0-7070 GCA_043746935.1 Acidobacteriaceae bacterium
AATGCTACGCTCAAGATGACAGGAGAAAATAGTTTCGCGACTTATTCCGAATTTCCCTAGATGCCAACTGACGGTTCTTCCGAACGCCCCTCCGAAAAAACTCGCTTGCTGGCCGCGATTGAGAAATCCACTGGCCCCTCGCCTTGGTATTGGGCGACGTTCCCTACCGTTGTGAGCCACGCGCGGCAGACGCTTGTCTGGACCTACCATGGGGACAGCGGCGATCTCGCGTACCTGGTCACGCTGTCACTCGAACAAGAACCAAACACGCCGCGTCTGGCGTTGAACACATTTTGTGTTCCATTCTTGATATCTCCAAATCTTCTCGGAGTCTGGTGCCCCGAACCTGGCGGGCTGCGCGTGATGTGCTTTAATCCGGACCAACTGGCCGCGTTTCCAATTGAGGAAATTGTGGGCTGGTTCAAGCAGTCGAACGACCGCGTGTATTCACGGACAGCGCCAGTGGCGGAGTTTGAGGTAGGACGCCGCTTTCCGGAGGGCACGCACAAGCTGGAGATCCCAGACGTATTCCACGCGGTGGATGAGCTAATTGCGGTGGGGTCGTATCCGGCGCGCACGCGCGAAGATTCAGCTTGCGCGGTGTATGTGGTGTATCCGCAGGCCGGATTGGTGGAAGTAATTCCGCAGAAGTGGTTCACGGCGCAGCAGTACGATGTGGGCCGGCAGTGGATTTCTCGCGTGACGCGGAGCGCCGGTCACAGATTTGTCGGTGAGGCCGTGCGAATCGGGAAATTCCAGCTCACCCCGGATGGGCAACAGATCGCGGAGTGGATTGAGAAAGCGCAATAAAGCTTGCATCCGCACTTTACCCTCGAACGGAACTCCGGGCATACTCTTCTACGCTTCACATCGGCGGACGGAACCAATCTTCTGTCTCGTGCTTGCGTTGTAGCCTTGAGCGACGTGATCGGCCACCTTGGCGGTGATATGCGAAACCTCCGACCATTGATCCTCACAGGCACCGAGAAGTTTTTCCCGCCGGAGCCGACCTGCGCGAAATCAACGCTCTCACCGGAGCCAGCGCTTATGAATTCGCGCGCATGGGACAGGCTCTGATGCAGGCTGTGCAGAATTTCCCCGCGCCGGTCTATGCCGCGATTCAGGGTCACTGCATGGGCGGCGGTCTGGATCTAGCGCTGGCCTGCCACCGCCGCATTGCCGCTCCCGGAGCTTTGTTTGGACATCGCGGCGCTGCCTTGGGATTGATGACCGGATGGGGCGGTACGCAACGCCTGCCGCGTCTGGTCGGAAAAGCGCTGGCCTTGCAGATTTTTGTGGCTGCGGAGACAATGACGGCGCAGCATGCCTTGGACATCGGACTGGTCGATACGATTGCCGACGACCCAGTGGCAGCAGATCAACAAGCCGGGAGATACTTTGAGAAAAATAGCGACTAATCTCGTTCTTATAGTTTTCTCCCTGATTCTTTTCTTAGCACCGGGCGCTTTATCTTTGCGGGCACAGTCTGTTTCGACTGCCGCCCTGGTTTCCTCTCCGAGCACGCCAGCCTCAGCCTCACAAGCTACCGCCGCGAAAAGGATCACTGCCTACACGCTACCGCCGGAACTCTATCGCAAAGCTCGCAACCGCGGCCGCATTAGTTTTGCTTCTCGAGTGTTCGGGATTTTCTACGGCCTTTGGATTCTCTGGTTTCTCTTGCAACGGAAAACTTCCGCAAAATATCGGGATTGGGCGGAACGCATCACCCGCAAACGCTTTGTACAAGCATTCATCTTCACCCCGCTGCTGTTATTTACCATCGCCCTCTTGCAGTTCCCGCTGGATATTTTTCGCGAAGTCGTTTTGCGCAGCTACAAGATATCCGTACAAACCTGGCCCTCGTGGGTTGGCGACTGGGCGAAAAACCAGTTCCTCACGGTGCTGGCAGGCGGACTGCTGGCGTGGATTCTCTATGCCATGATTCGAAAAACCCCGCGCCGCTGGTGGTTCTATTCCTGGATCATCGCGTTGCCGTTGATCGTATTCGCACTTTTTATTTCGCCCTCCGTGGTGGAACCGATGTTCTACAAATTCGCCCCGCTTTCCGCCAAGGCACCCGAACTGATTCCTGCCATCCAGCGGGTCATGCACAAGGCGGGCCAGGACATCCCTCCCGAGCGCATGCTGTGGATGAAGGCCAGCGACAAAACGATTGCCACCAACGCGTATGTCAGTGGTTTTGGCTCGTCGAAGCGGGTCGTGATTTGGGATACTTCGCTGGCGCAGGAGACTCCGGACGAAGTGTTGATGGAGTTTGGGCACGAAATGGGACACTCCGTCCTCGGACACATTCTGAAGGGACTGATTTTCTTTGCAGCCATGTTGCTCGTGCTGCTGTACTTGGGCTATCGCTGCATTGGATGGTTGCTGGCGAAGCGAGGCGCGCAATGGGGCATTCACGGACTCGACGATTGGGCGTCTCTGCCCGCGCTGATGCTATTGCTGACGCTGTTCGGTTTCTTCGCCGAGATCGCAGGGAACGCGTTCAGCCGCTACCAGGAGAATCAGGCGGACGTGTACAGCTTAGAGATCAATCATGGAATTGTGGCCGACCCAGGTCAGGCGATGGCGAGCGGGTTCCAGAAATTTGGTGAGACGGTATTCGAAGACCCTGCGCCGAATCCTGTACGCGTGTTTTTGTTTTTCGACCATCCGCCTGTAGTGGATCGGGTACATCTGTTTGTGACGTATGACCCGTGGTCGAAGGGTGAAGCGCCGCAGTTTGTAAAGTGATTGTGTGGAAATGATTGTGTGGCGCGGGCGAGGGCGCCCGCGCCACACAAACGCGATCTGATATACCCTAGGTGGTTCCTCCACCGCTGGCTTTTGGGACTCTCAATGGCGCGCTTGACCGACACCCCGCAATCCGCTCCAACCGTGCTCGAGACGCACATTGATGCGACCTCTGCGCGCTATGAAAAGAACATGCGCGCCATGGCCGAAATTGTGGCGCAGATTCGCAATCAGGAAGAAAAACTCCTCGAAGGCGGCGGCGCGAAGGGCATTGAATCGCAGCACAGTAAGGGACGGCTGACCGTGCGGGAGCGGCTGCGCTTGCTGCTGGATTCCGACAGCGAATTCATGGAATTGGGCTTGTTCGCGGCGCAGGGAATGTACGAAGAATGGGGCGGTGCGCCCGCGGCTGGCGTGATTACAGGTGTGGGGCGAATCCAGACGCGGCTGGTGATGATCATTGCGAACGACGCGACGGTCAAGGCTGGTGCGTTTTTCCCGATGACCTCGAAGAAGGTGATCCGGGCGCAGAACATCGCCATTGAAAACCGGATCCCTACCATTTATCTCGTAGACTCAGCGGGCGTGTTTCTTCCGCTACAAGAAGATGTTTTTCCCGACACGGACGATTTCGGGCGTGTGTTTCGCAATAATGCTGTGATGTCAGCGCAGGGGATTCCGCAGATCGCGGCGATTATGGGAATGTGTGTAGCCGGCGGGGGGTATCTGCCCGTGATGTGCGACCACGTGCTCATGACGGACGGCAGCGGATTGTTTTTGGCGGGACCCGCGCTGGTGCAAGCTGCAATTGGGCAAAAGGTTTCGGCGGAAGATCTGGGCGGGGCGGCGATGCACTCGGCGATCAGCGGCACTGTCGATTTTCGTGAACCCAACGACGAAGCCTGCTTAACCCGAATTCGTTCCATTATTGATAAATGGGGATATCGGCGGCAATCAATTTGGGATCGCAAAAAACCCGAAGCGCCTGCCTATGCCGCCGAAGAGATCTACGGAATCTACGGCACCGAAACGGCGCGGCCCTACGACATGATGGAGATCATTGCCCGCGTCGTGGATGGCAGCCGGTTTGACGAATACAAGGCGGAGTATGGCAAGACGCTGATTTGCGGCTACGCGCGCATCAGCGGGTTCGCCGTGGGGATTGTCGCCAACCAGAAGCTGCACGCGCAGCAGACCGACGCTGTGGGCCAGAAGCGGATGGAATTCGGTGGTGTGATTTATACCGAGTCTGCGGAAAAAGCCGCGCGCTTCATCATGGATTGCAATCAGAATCTGATTCCGCTCGTATTCCTGCACGACGTAAACGGATTTATGGTGGGGCGCGATGCGGAGTGGAGCGGCATTATCAAGGCCGGCGCGAAAATGGTGAATGCGGTATCGAATTCCGTGGTGCCAAAGATTACGGTGATTGTGGGCGGCTCGTTTGGCGCGGGACACTATGCCATGTGCGGAAAGGCGTTTGATCCTCGGTTTGTGTTTGCCTGGCCAACGGCACGGTATGCGGTGATGAGTGGCGATTCGGCGGCGAGTACGTTAGTTGAGATTAAGGTTAAGCAATTGGAACGTAGCGGGCAGAAGATCACCGACGAGCAGCGCCAGGAATTAACCGAGGCCACCAAGAAGACTTACGACGAGCAGACGGACCCCAGGTATGGGGCGGCGCGCTTGTGGATCGACAAAATTATCGATCCCATCGACACACGCAACGCAATTACGTTGGCGCTGGAGGCGGCGGCGCTGAATCCGGATGTGGCTGAGTTTAAAGTGGGAGTGCTGCAAACCTAGCGGAATGTCTGAGTCCATCAAAATAGTGGAATGTCCGCGCGATGCGTGGCAAGGCCTACCCGGCCAGATTCCCACGGCCATGAAGATTGCTTATCTCCAGGCTTTGATCAGCGCGGGGTTCAAGCATATTGACGCGGTTTCGTTTGTGTCACCCAAGGCTGTGCCGCAGATGGCCGACTCGGAAGAGGTACTGAAAGAACTTGGCGCACCGGCGGATGTTGAGATCATTGGCATCGTAGTAAATCAGAAGGGCGCGGAGCGGGCGATTGCTACCGAGGCCGTGCAAACACTTGGGTTCCCGTACTCGGTATCGCCGACGTTCCTGGAACGGAACCAAAAGCAGAGCCTCGACGCGGCGCTGGACGAGCTGGAGAAGATTCAAGAAAAAGCCATCGACGCGGGGCTCGATACCGCGGTTTATATTTCGATGGCGTTCGGAAATCCCTACGGCGACCCTTGGGCTAATGACGAGGTTGTCGAGGCCATTGGCATTATGGAGACTTCGAATATTCGAACAATTTCTCTGGCCGATACAGTGGGCTTGGCAACGTCGCAGCAGGTCAGCGATCTGGTGGGCGCGGTCATGGCCAAGTACGGGTACTTGGATATCGGAGTTCACTTGCATAGTCGCGCGGATCAGGCTGTGGAGAAAGCTCTCGCCGCCTACGATGCGGGATGCCGCCGCTTTGATTGCGCCATTGGCGGGCTGGGTGGGTGCCCGTTCGCGCAAGATGCTCTCATCGGGAATTTACCAACAGAAAAATTGCTGGAGGCGCTATCCCTGCGCAGCCTCCCTTTACCAGTGCTCAAGCCGCTGGATACTTTGCTGCGCGCATCGGCGGAGATGGGGCGGCAATTTTCAGTGGGAGAAAGGATCGGCTGACCGCTATGAACTATGCAACTCTACAACTCACCTACGACGCCGGAATTGCCACTGTCACGTTCAATCGCCCCGAGAAGCGCAACGCCATCAGCTTTGAGCTGCTCAACGAATTACTGGCTGCGTTCGACGAGGTGGAAGCTTCTCCGGCACAAATTCTCATTCTTACCGGCGCGGGCAAATCATTTTGCGCCGGACTCGATCTTGAGGAACTAAAATCTCTCCTCGGCAAGACGGCTGCGGAAAATCTCGCCGACTCCGAACGCATTGCTCGCGTCTTCCGGCGGCTTTACGATTTTCCCAAGCCGACCATCGCCGCCGTGAACGGCGCTGCCATCGCTGGTGGTACCGGACTGGCTACCATGTGCGACTTTACCCTGTCTGTTCCGGAAGCGAAATTTGGCTATACGGAAGTCCGCATTGGTTTTATTCCCGCAGTGGTTTCGTCGATTTTGGTTTGGCAGGTGGGGCATAAGATTGCGCGCGATCTTCTGATTTCCGGGCGGATTTTTGATGCTGCCGAGGCTCACCTCCTGGGACTGGTGAATGAAGTGGTCGAAGCCGCGCAGCTCATGCCACGGGCGCGCGAACTAGCCGCATCGCTCCTCGCAAACAGCCCGGCGTCCATGCGCGCGACGAAATCCTTAATCAACGGCTTCATCGGCAAGGATCTGGATCGCCAATTCGCGGACTCCATCGCGCAGAACGCACAAGCGCGCACCACTGCTGATTTCCGAGAAGGCGTCTCGTCGTTTCTGGAAAAGCGCAAGCCGAAATGGGCTGGCCAGTAGTCGACGGGAAACAGATAGAGCGGTATTCTAAGAGCTTCCATGACTCCGCACTCCGAACCCGTCGTCTCCGAAAGCCGCATCCGCGTCCGTTACGCCGAAACCGACCAGATGGGCGTCGTCTATCACTCCAATCACTTTATTTGGTTTGAGGTTGGGCGCGTAGATTTGATGCGCCAGCTTGGCCTGACTTACAAGCAAATGGAAAAGGACGACCAACTCTTTATTCCACTGGTCGACGCCCGCTGCCGTTATAAGGCACCCGCTCTCTATGACGACGAACTGATTGTGCGTACGCACGTGCGTAATTTCCGCGAGAAAATCATTGTTTTCGCCTACGAACTTGTACGCGCCAGCGATAACACGTTGCTGGCCGAAGGCGAGACAACGCACGTCATCACCGGACCTGACCTGAAACCTCGCGCGTTGCCTGAGAAATACATGGCTGCATTGGCTGCCGCCGCGGGCCGTCCTCACGCCAACGGCTTGAAGTAAACTAAAACATTCATGATCCGCTCCTACAAAGGTATCGCCCCGCAAATTGGCGCAGGCTGCTACGTTGACGAAGCCGCGCAGCTTATCGGCGACGTCCATCTCGGCGCGAACTCCAGCGTGTGGATGAATGCCGTCCTGCGTGGTGATGTACACGAGATCCGCATTGGCGCGAATTCCAACATCCAGGATTGCTGCGTACTCCACGGCATGAAGGAGAAGTACGGCGTGTATCTCGGTGATTACGTAACTGTGGGCCACTCCGCCGTTCTCCACGGATGCGTCGTCGAAGACCGCTGTTTAATCGGTATGGGCGTGATCGTTTTGAACGGCGCGCGCATTGGGGCGGG
>JAYTQD010000651.1:0-7066 GCA_043746935.1 Acidobacteriaceae bacterium
CAATATGAACCCCGAGACCTGCGGCTTTAGCCGCTGAGGTAAGGGTTGGGTTCTAGCGATAACGCCGACAAGCGCTCGGCTCGTTTCGTAGTGCAAACATTCCCACTTCTGCCCTTCGCAAAGTGCGCGAAGAACGGGGCACCGCTCTCTCGGTTGTTCCACAGAAAGCAAGAGTCCAGGCACCCGTCCAGTTCCGTTATGGGAAATGAAGACAAACCTGAGAAGCGTCGGCCACCCGGCCACCGTCGGGCTTCTACTTTGCCCGTTCGTCCCACTTGATGCCGTTGTGCTGTAGAAGAGCAATTGCGTACTTGATGGGAACCACAATTGCGAGCCCTGAGTTGTAGAAGATGAATCGGTTGTCAACCTTTGCCGGCTGATGTCCTTGTTCGTCGCTGTGAATAACGTTACTCAGATCAATAGCGACGCAGACACCGATGATCTTCCCGTCCGCCACCGAGTAAACTGGTCCTCCGCTGTTTCCGGGATTTGTGTGCGCGTCTGCTAAGTAGGAGTCTGCGATGTCGCGCACATTCATCCACGGTTCGGCATCTTGCGGACGACTATCTTGCATCTGTTCCCAGGCGGATGCTATGGCCCCAGAGGTGGTAACTAGTACGGTCTTGTTTAGTGGATAGCCAGATATTGCAATGCTTTCGCCTTCTCGCGGACGTTCGGCGCGGGACAAAACCGCACCACGTACCTTAAAGACGACCCGCTTTCCTCCTATAACAGGCCCGTCGTGTACCGTTTGGTCTGCTGGCCAATTTCCTGTCGCCTTTAGCAAAGCTAAGTCGTGCCTATTGTCCTCGCCAACGATCTCGCAGTTGAAGCCGAAGACGTCGCCCCTGAAGTTCACAGGCATTTGTACAGCAATCTTTAGTGCCTTTTTCTTATAGGGGTCCCCCGGCATGCTGCGAAAGGCCTCAATGACGTGTCGCGCGGTAATCACGTAGCCATTGCCCACTAGGAATCCAGAGCCGAGCACGCCCGTGCGGAAGGGACTCACGCCCGTCTCGGTGGATGAGGGCTCGGTAAGCATGTACCGGAGTTGGACGACCGATGGCCTTACCTTTTCTATCGCCTCTGGCAGTCCCTTCGCTCTGGGCACATTCCCTGCGTGCACGAATGGCGGTGCTGTCAAACCGCCGAGCAATAAGCCTACGCCGACGAGCGCGTTGGAAAATCGAAAAGTAAGGCACATGGTTTGAAATCCCCCCAAAAAGTATGCGATCTTCCATCATAGAACGACGGAAGGAACCGCTCTTGCAAGCCAAATGCGACGGCAAAGGACAACCTCAACTTTGCTGTGAGCAGGTGCCGCTTTGGACACTGGTAAGCAGGGGCGGATCTGGCTTGTGGGTGGCGATGCTGCCGACATCATAAAAGCGCAATGCCGTTCGGCCTAGAGGAGTCTTTAGAGAACCTCAAATCCTACTGCCGTCATTCTGAGCGGAGCGAAGAGTTCCCACTCCTAAAAATTCTTCTTCAAATCCATCCCCTTATAAAGCCCCGCCACCTGGTCGCCATATCCGTTGAACATCAAGGTCGGCCGCTTGAGAAATTCCCCAATCCGCCGCTCCTTCGCCTGGCTCCACCGCGGATGATCTACCTCGGGATTCACGTTGGAATAAAACCCGTATTCATTGGGCGCGGACTTGTTCCAAGCCGTGGGCGGCGGATTGTCAGTAAACGTAATCTTCACAATCCCCTTGGCGCTCTTGAATCCATACTTCCACGGCACGGTGATGCGCAGCGGTGCTCCGTTCTGATTTGGCAAAATCTCGCCGTACAATCCAAATGTGAAAATCGCCAGCGGGTGCATGGCTTCATCCAGCCGCAATCCTTCGGTGTAGGGCCAGTCCAGAACGCCAACCCGCTGCCCTGGCATCTGCTGCATGTCGAGGATCGAAGTGAACTCAAGAAACTTCGCCTTCGGCAGCGGGTCCGCTTCTTTAATCAAGGCGCTGATCGGAAACCCGATCCACGGCATCACCATGGACCAGCCTTCCACGCAGCGGTGCCGATAGATGCGTTCTTCCGGCGCGGCCAGCTTCAGGAACTGGTCAATGTCCCAGGTCTTTTTCTTCTTGACCAGACCGTCCACAGTAATCGTCCACGGACGCGTCTTGAAATTCTTCGCCCGGTCCGCCGGCTCATATTTGTCAGTGGAGAATTCGTAGTAGTTGTTGTAGCTTGAGATGTCCTTCAGCGAATTCAGCTTTTCGCCGGTCGCGCTCAGCGGGCTCTTCTGCACCCCGTCGATCTTGCCGGTCGGCGTCGAGCCTGAGAAGGCGGCGGCTCCCTCTGGAAACGCAAGTTCACCCAGCAGCCCCGCGCCCACCGCAACCGCCCCGGCACCCTTCAAGAACTCCCGGCGGTTGACGTAAAGATTTTTCGGCGTGATTTCGGACGATGGTATGAAGCTAGAATCCTTGCTCTTCAACAACATAGGCATTCTCCTGGGTTGCTCCAACGCTAACTAGTACCGTGACTGCATGATGTTTACACCCTAAATCGGGCAATACCCACGTAGGGGCAGGTGCCCTCGCCTGCCCACGTAGCAAGAAATCATGCGGTCACGGTACTAGGACTTACGCAACCGTTCGTGGTTCAGATGCTTTCCGCAGCAAATAGCCACCATAACTAAGAGTGGCGGAGCAGCGAAAGAGTTTCAGTCGAGAGGGCCATGCGGCTCCGGCTGGTAACGGCAAGCACCGGCCTCTCCCTCGCCAGTTCCACGCATCTTTCACATTGCAAAGCAGATACGGGAGCGCAACCTGGAAATACACGATGACGAACGTAAGTCCAGTATTTTGTTCACGATGGAAGTATCCTTGGTCACCGGTTCCGCACGCACAATTCGTTGGCTCCTGCGCGGGAGATGAGCGAAAATAGAGAGCTGGGCGTTCCATCTGCAATTCAGGGGTATTCCCGCAAGATCTTAAGATGAACCAAGCAATTCATAACGGTGTGGGGAATGAGGCTGCGCCAGCGCCCCTTTTGGTCAGCGTAGTCATTCCTGCGTACCAAAGTGCGGACTACATCGTGGAAACCCTCAAGTCCGTTCAGGCACAGACTTTCAAAGGCTACGAAATTATCGTAGTCAACGACGGTTCTCCCGACACCGAAGCGCTGGAGCAGGTGCTGACGCCCTTCCTGACTTCCATTCGTTACATCCAACAAGAGAATGGCGGGCCCAGCGCGGCCCGCAACCGTGGTATTCGGGAGGCCCGTGGCAGGTACGTCGCCTTTTTGGATAGCGACGATTTATGGCTGCCCAATCATCTTGCCCGGCAGATCGAGCTTCTAGCAAGCGATCCTTCCCTGGCGCTGGTCTATTCGAATGCGCTGGTGCTCCAGGGAGATACTCCCGTGGGGACGGCGTTTGAGAGAATTCCGCAGGACTTGCACGTCTCTTTTGAGACGCTGGTCTCGGAACGTTGCACCATCGGTACGTCCACCGTGGTGGCATCGCGGCAAGCGCTTCTGGATGCTGGTGGTTTCGAGGATCGCCGCCGCCGTTCGGAAGACTTTGATCTTTGGTTGCGCATGGCCCATCGGGGTTTAAAGATGAGCTATAGCACTAGCGTCCAAGTTTGCCATCGGGCCGGCAACGGGCTTGCCCTTGATGACAATGTGATGCGGCAAGCGCAGATTGATGTCTACGAAAAAGCGCTATTAAGCCTGCCCATCACAGGGGCACAGGCGGAGTTGCTCTGCGATAAAACGCAGGAGCTACAGGCCATTTTGCAGATCTCGGCGGCGAAGGAAGCCTTGCGAGCGTCCCGCTTTCCGGAGGCGCTGGCTTCGGCCCAACAGGCCAACCGTACGCTCAAGAGTTCCAAACTTTCGGTTGTGATTCTCGGCCTGCGATTTTTCCCGCGCGCGTTTGGCGCGGCCTATGGCGCCTACGAACGGCTTCTCGCGCGGAAGGAGAGTCGCCGCGTCGTCCGCTTCAAAACCGATCAGACTACAGCATCGAGCAAGCCAGGGTACGAGGTGTTTGCCGGATTTGTGGAGAAATAGAGTTTTAGTTTTGCAAGGGAGCTTGGATTTCATGATTGCTAAAATCGGAGCATCCGTCAGGCATTTGCTGGGGCACGACCCGGCAGGGCGGAACTTGCTTGCTTTCCCGGATGACACGTTTATCGTGTCCTACCCCAAGTCCGGCAACACTTGGACCCGTTTTCTTGTCGCCAGCTTGATTCATTGCCAAGAGCCGATGACGTTTCTGAAGGCGGATAAGATGATTCCGTCGATCGATTCCCAGTCGCGGAATTTTTTCAAAGCATTGCCGCGGCCGCGCGTGATCAAGAGCCACTTTCCGTTTGACCAGACTTATAAGCGCGTCATCTACATCGTTCGCGATCCAAAAGATGTGGCCGTGTCGCAATATCATTACCAGATCAAGCGCAAGGTTCTGCAAGACGGGCACCCCATGGACGAGTGGATCGAGCGCTATGTTGCGGGAGAGACTTGTCCCTATGGTTCCTGGGGCGAGAACGTGGGCAGTTGGCTGGCGGCGCGCGCACAAAACCCAGATTTTCTCCTGCTTCGGTACGAAAATATGATCCGGCATACCGACATCGAATTGATCAAGATCGCGAATTTTCTCGGTATTGATCCGGCGCCGAAGCGTATCCAGTGGGCGATTGAGCAAAGTACTGCGGATAACATGCGGAAATTGGAACAAAAAGAAGCGGGGCAATGGGAGTCCACCAAGGACACGCGCAAAGACAAATTTTTTGTACGTAGCGCCAAGGCCGGAGAGGGCAAGGCAACGCTTTCGCCAGCCGCGATTGCTCAAATTGAGGCGGCCTGGGGGCCCCTGATGCGGTGGCTGGGGTATGAAACCGTGTCGGGCGCGAAGCGAACGTCCGCGGAGACGAGCTTCCTCGACTCCGTATTGGAGCAGCCCGCGCGATGAACTACCACCTTGAACTTATGGTTAAGAAGTTGCTGGGCACGGATATTGCCGAACGCAACTTTGCTATTTTTCCGGATGACACGTTTCTGGTTTCCTATCCGCGTTCCGGGAACACGTGGACGCGCTTCTTGATTGCCAATCTCGTCTACCCGAACGTGGATGTTTCCTTTGCGAATATTGAACGTTTGATTCCCGATACTTCGTCGCAGTCGAGCCGCGCCCTGCGCGGCACGCCCCGCCCCCGCATTATTAAGACCCACGAGTATTTCGATCACCGCTGCCGCAAAATTATCTGCATCGTTCGTGACCCCCGCGATGTCGTCCTCAGCTATTACGACTTTCAGCGGAAGTACCGGCATATTCAGGATGGGTACCCGATGCAGAGTTACGTGAATGATTTTGTTTCGGGGAATTTGAATTCGAGGGATTGGGGAACCTGGGGAGAGAACGTCGCCAGCTGGTTTTACACACGGGGGAAGACCAAGGACTTCTTGCTGCTGCGTTACGAAAACATGATGGAAGACCCTGTTCGAGAGTTGGCGCGGACGGCGACATTCCTGGGCGTTGACTCTGATCCCGCGCGGATCGAGCAGGCTGTTCAGCGCAGTTCCGCGGAGCGCATGCGGGAAATGGAGAAACGGGAATCCAAGGACTGGGTCGCCACCAAGAAGCACCGTCAGGATATTCCGTTTGTGCGCGTGGCGAAATCCGGCGGGTGGAAGGAAAAGCTTGCGGCGGAGTGCGTGGCGCAAATCGAAGCGGCGTGGGGAGAGACGATGGTGGCACTGGGGTATGAACTTGTAAGCGCCGACGCGTGCTCCGCTCCCAAAGTTCTAGAAGAAAAACAAACCGTCCGGTAGCCGTCCGGTTCGTCAGAGGGCTTGCGCTGGAATCTGTTTCTTGCGCACCAGTAGCCAGTTCAGCGCGGCGACCGCGCTGGTTCCTAGCAAAATCAGGGTGCCTCCGCGATTCACCTGGGTCATCAAAACCACGCAAATCAGCAGGCCAATTCCCGCCAGCCACAGGCCGCCGGGTAAACGGACCTGCGCTTCTCCCGGCAATTTCTTTCGCAAGACAGGGACTGCGATGCAGATGGCGGCGTAGTAGAGGAGTCGCCCCGTCGCCGAGAGCACGACGTTCCAGGTGAAGTTGCCGATGAGGGCAAAGATCCAGAGCAGCAAAGCAAACGCCAAGATCGAAACGTAAGGTGTGCGGAAGCGCGGATGTACAGCGGCAAAGAATGCAGGGAAGTCACCTTGCTCGGCCAGCGCATAGGTGATGCGGGGAACCCCGAGCAGGTTGGCGGTGAGGTTGCCGAACACGGAGATGAGCGCGCCCACGGTAATCAGGATGGCTCCCGCATGGCCCAGGGTGTTGCGGGCGGCATCGGCGAGCGGCCTGGGGCTGTGCGCGAGATTCGGAACCGTGCCCAAGGCGGCCCATTGGATGAAGAGATAAACCACAGTGCAGGCGGCGACCGCTGCGAAAAGCGCGAAAGCCGCATCACGCCGGGGATTCTTGACCTCGCCGGTGGCTGTAATGGCTCCGTCGAAACCTCCGAAGGCGAAGACGATGAGCAGCGACGCCTTGAGCCACGCACTGAGGCCGGACACCTGGGCTGGAGGATTGGATGCCGCCGGATGAGCGAAGAGGAAGATAGCGCCGGCAATGCCCACGACCACTAAAGGAAGCAGCTTGGCCACGGTGAAGACGTTGCTGACCCGAGCGGCGCGGCGAACGCCCAGGCAGTTGACGAGCGCGAGTCCCCAGATCAGGACGGTGAGAATGACAAAGCGAGACAGAGGGTCAGTGGCGTGCGGCCAGAATTCTCCGAGATAGACGACAAAGATGTTCGCGTTAGCGGCGGGGGCGGTGACGCGCGCCAGCCAGAAAATCCAGGCTACTTGCAATCCGACGAAGCGGCCGAACGCGACTTTGCAATAGAGGTATGGCCCGCCGGCCGCGGTGAAGTAGGATGCGACTTCTGAAAAACTGGCGACAATGATGGCGGACGCTGCTCCGCCGATGAGCAGAGCTAGAAGGCTGGCACGTCCCAATAATCCCGCCAAGGCCGAAGGCAGCCCAAAGATGCCGCTGCCAATCATGATGTTGACCATGAGAGCGGTGAGGGTCCAG
>JAYTQD010000652.1:0-2652 GCA_043746935.1 Acidobacteriaceae bacterium
ATGCTGTTTTCATTGCTTACCTTCCTTCGTATCCTGTGATTCCCTGGTTTCTCAGAAGTTTCACGGTTCGCGGCATATTCTTGAGAAATTCGTCACTTCCCGCAGGTTTGGGCATCGGATATCTTGGAAGGCAGAAGGCCCATAGTGGACGTCCATTCGGCAGTCGCAAACCGGACTTTAACGCCGTTGTCTCCCCTGGCCTCCAGCGGGGACATTGCGTGTTCAGCGGTGATCGACCTCAGGCAAGGGGTGTATCGCGTCCGGCAGGCTTTTGACGAACGCGACCGGCGCGCTGCCTTCCGCTTGCGTTTTTCCGTTTTCAACGTCGAGCTGAAGGAAGGCCTGGAAAGCGCCTCCGAGACTGGGCTTGATATTGACGAGTTCGATCCAGTGTGTGATCACCTCATCGTGGAACATGCGGACACGAATCAGGTCGTTGGCACGTATCGCTTGCAGACGGGTCCAATGGCCAAGGCCAACCTCGGTTACTACGGCGAGCGGGAATTCAGTTTCCAGGCTTACGAGAAAATGCGCGGCCAACTGGTTGAACTTGGCCGGGCTTGCATTCATCGCGAACATCGGTCCACTGACGTGCTGTACCTTTTGTGGCGGGGCATTGCACAATACGCGTTGCGCTGTGGAGCGCGCTATCTCGTGGGCTGCTCTTCTCTCACTTCCCAGGATGCGTCGCACGGGCTTGCGGTCTACGAAGCTTTACGCGAATACCGTGTGGCGCCTGCGTTCCGCACTGAACCTCAAGCCGGGTTCGTCCTGCCGGCTGCACCACAAAACCATGCCAGCCCGCATGTTCCCAAACTGCTTCGAACTTACCTGGTGATCGGCGCGAAGATCTGCGGACCTCCAGCGATCGACCGCGACTTCAAGACCATCGATTTTCTTACCTTGCTGGATCTCGAGAATTTGCATCCGAGAATCCGTGCTCGTTTTCTTCCGAGGTAGTAGATTCACACCCACTAGTTGTTGCTAGCATGACGCAGGGTCTTGGGGTTGATCTGGAGGAAACGTAAATCGCCGCGTTGCAGCAACTCTGCGTGGAGCGTGATCGGTTCTGCAATGAAGTCACGCAACGCGTCATGTGCCAATGCGCCGCCGTCGGGACCAACCAGGACGAATTGCTCTCGTCCGTCAGGTGTATCGCCGTTGGTGGAGATGAAAATTGGCGGAATCCCGCCGCTCAGGCAGCGTGCCGCGCAGTCACGGTGAACCTTCCCTTGTCCGGGATTCATCACGCCCAGGTAGCACTTGCTGTCTACGATCTCGCCGGTCACGGTCACGGGTCCGAGATCGCGGGTCGCCTCTGAGACCGCGGCGGAGCTGGGCACGAGGTCAATCGAGTCGGGCACAATTTCCACCATCGACTGGCCGTCGCGATTAATCAATTGGCCCTGGAGACGAACTAGGTGGCCAGCAAATTTTGCCACTAGGTTTTCCGTGCCATATTTTCCAGGCGCGACCAGCAGGTATTGCGAGTATTTTTCTGGCTGTGCGGTCTCGCCCGGATAGGTCACCCATAAAGTAGGGTACGGTTGAGGCACGACTACTCCTTCAAAACCTCGTAGCTTCCCATATTCGAAAGTGGATTTGGCGAACGGATGTTGTGCCGAAACTAGAACCAATGCTACCGCTACTACTAACAAGCTAAGCCCGAGAATCACTCTCCGGAGGAAATGGGCGAGTGCTGCGGGCACCTTGGGCAAGTAGCCTACGTAAAAATTGCTCATTTCTCTTGTCCGTCCCCGACGTGAATTCGCGCGGGCTCCACATAGGTTCCCGGGGCGTTGGGTTGCGGATGAACAAAGACGCTGCCATCCACGACCTTGACGCGGAAAGTCGGGACTTTTTCTTTGAAGGGCGCTGGCGACGCGCCCGTTTCCGGCTGATATTGGTAGCCATGCCAGGGACAAGTGACGCAGCCGTCGATGATGCGTCCTTCTCCCAGTGGCCCATTCTGGTGTTGGCAGACGTCGGAAATTGCGGAGATCTTGCCATCGTAGCGAAACACTGCGACCCGTTCTCCAGAGAGCGGAAAGATGGTCGCACACTTTTCGGAGATGCGCTCCACCTTGCAAACCTCGACAAAGCCGTCGCCGGCAGCTTGCAGACGGGCTTGATCAATCCGCCGCTCACGCAACGCCGCCGTCAGGTGTAGTGAAACGACCGTGCCCGCACCCACGATCAAAGCTGAGGCCAGCACAGGGCTTGTTTCCGATTGCAGCGCACCCAAAGTTACGTGCGCTACCAGCAGTCCATAGGCTACGTACACGAGCATGTGAAGACTTTTCCACACGGGTGCCGATAAATTCCGCAGCCAGAAATCGTGACTAGTTGCTGCCATCAGGAAAAGAATGACCAGCGCAAAGAATCCGAGTGACTGAAAAGGGAAATCGGCCACGCTGCCATAGCGCGTATTGCTAATGAATAGGCTGACCAGTGGATTCACGTTTCCTAGAGCATGAAACTGGAACAGCGCGAAGCCTCCGTGCGCAAGCCCCATGAAAAACGTGGTAACACCCAGGTGACGGCGGTTGTAGAGCAAGGGAAGAAAGCGCCGGTCCAGCCGCGCCAGTGGCCCAATGCACAAAGCGACATGGAGCAGCAGAAAAGCACTCGTCCCGAAAGCACGAATTAGAA
>JAYTQD010000653.1:0-2650 GCA_043746935.1 Acidobacteriaceae bacterium
GCCAGCGAAGTATCGAACTCGCCTGCATTCGAGTGCTCCATCGCCAGGCCGTAACGCGCGAACGAGTCCATCGGGTTTGCCGCCAGAATTTCTTTCAACATTGCAATGCGATCCATACTGTCAGCCTACTACAGACGGCTCCATCCACCCGGTGGATTAGAATGGAGTTTCCTAATGACGCCCCCCAACCTCACCCCGCGCACCGTCAGCGAATCGCAATCGGAAATGACCGAACTCGTCCTCCCCAACGACACCAACCCTCTCCACGGCCTCCTCGGCGGGCGCCTCATGCACTGGATGGATATCGCCGCAGCCATGGCCGCCCACCGTCACGCCCGCCACTACGTCGTCACGGCCTCGGTCGATCACCTCGATTTCGTTTCCTCCGCCCGCGTGGGAAATTTCGTCGTCCTCCGCTCCTCCGTCAACCGCGCGTTCAACACGTCAATGGAAGTGGGCGTCAAAGTCTGGGCCGAAAACTATCTTCTCAACACGCGTTCGCACGTAAGCTCGGCCTACTTCACCTTCGTCGCAGTCGATAAAGAAGGCAGACCCCAGCCCGTGCCGCAAGTCATTCCCGAGACACCCGAAGAAATTCACCGCTACGAAGGCGCAGCCCGCCGCCGCGAACACCGCCTAGCCGAGCGCGACATCCGCCGCAACAACCGAGGCTCCCGCCCCTGAATAAAATCACGTAGGCCCAGGCGCCCTCGCCTGGGCAGCGAGCGCAGCTCGCAGAGGTTTGGTTCTTAAGAATTCGCCGGGGTGCCCCATTCAAGCCTTCTTTTGGCTTGAGTGGGGCTGTTCTCCCGACAGCTTTTGGGCGGCGCAGCACTTCAGTGCTGCGATCAGCGCTCTGGAATGAGAGGGCTTCAGCCCCAGCGGTCTCGACTCTTCGTTCGGAGTCACGCCAGCATATAATCAAACTTCGAACTCGTAAGATTGGAAGGTACCCCTTTGGCATCCCATTCGCATCAAGGCCAGCAGCAACCCGCTCCCCAGCCTCTACCCGGCGTCAACGCAATAATAGCCGTAGGCTCCGGCAAGGGCGGCGTCGGAAAGACGACGCTCTCAGTCAACCTAGCCGTTGCCCTAGCCAAATTCGGCCACCGCGTGGGCCTGCTCGACGCCGACGTCTACGGCCCCAACGTCCCTCTGATGTTGGGCATGAGCGCCCAGCCGGAGGTTTTAGGCGACAACCGCATCAAGCCGCTCGAAGTTCATGGCCTCAAATTCATCTCCGTTGGCCTGCTCAACCCCGGCGACAAGCCGCTCATCTGGCGCGGTCCCATGCTGCATTCCATCATCAAACAGTTTCTAGGCTCGGTAGTCTGGGGAGACCTCGACTACCTCATCGTCGATCTCCCTCCCGGCACCGGCGATGTTTCACTTTCGCTAATCCAAACCGTCCCGCTCACCGGCGCAATCGTCGTCTCAACGCCTTCCGATGTATCGCTACAAGACGGCCGCAAAGCCATCGAAATGTTCAAGCAGATGAAGGTCGATCTCGTCGGCATGGTCGAGAACATGAGCTACTTCGTTTGCCCGCACTGCCAGCATGAGATCGACATCTTCTCCCGCGGCGGCGTCGAGAAAACAGCAGCTCAGTTCGGCGTTCCATTCCTGGGCAGCATCCAGCTCGATCCCTCAATCCGTGAAGCCGGAGATACCGGCAAACCCGCCGTTCTCAACGGAGAAGACTCCGCCCAAGGCAAAGCTCTGTTCGCGTTCGCCCGAAAAGTAGTCAGCCGCATGGAAGAAATCCAAAGCGCCGCACCGGAGAGCGTGATCCAGATTCAGTAGTGATCCTAAGCGAACGGCCCGTGTTCCGCTTTCTTGACATCCGTCCGCCCTCGGGCGTATCAATGATTGTCAGGTAAATCCAGATTCAGCGTTAAGCCTGCGGAGGCTCTCACCATGCGAGTATCTTGCTCCTTGATCCTGTCGGCAATGTTGGTGTTTCCCAGTGCGCTGTTTTCTGCACCGCAGGGCAAGGACGCCAAACCGGCTGCTCCAGCCCAGGCTACCCAAACGACCCAAGTGGTTAAGGAACCGCTAGTCTTTGGCTTGGAAGATGCCACTCCGGTGAGGATGCGCATCAATCGAACGATTTCATCCGCCGACGCTCAATTGAATGAGACGGTGGATTTCGAAGTTTTAGATGAGGTCAAAGTCAAAGACGTCATCGTGATTCCCCGAGGTGCGACGGCGTTGGGGACGGTGACCGAGGCCCAGCCCAAGCGAAGAATGGGACGCACTGGCAAGCTCAACATCAATATCGACAGTGTGCGCCTTGCATCCGGCGAGAAGGTTGCACTACGCGCCGTGAAAGACGTGCAGGGCGGTGGCCACCAAGGCGCAATCACGGGAGCGATTGTAGCGACAAGCATTGTGTTTTTCCCGGCGGCTCCCCTTTTTCTTCTGATCCACGGGAAAGACATCACCATTCCGAAGGGTACAGAGATTACCGCTTACACGAATGGAGACATCCCGCTGGACCCTGCGAAGTTTGCGGCTCCGACCACAATCAAGTAACCGGGTGCCCCGTCCTTGTCGCGTTCTGTGCGACAGAGCCTGCCCTGAGCGCAGTCGAAGGGGCGGGGATTTTCTTCCGAGCCACCGTACGTCTTTCGGTAGGTCTAGTTGATAC
>JAYTQD010000654.1:0-2648 GCA_043746935.1 Acidobacteriaceae bacterium
CCTACACCATCTCGCCCACCGAACTCCGCAAGTCGATTCTCGCCCTCGCTGTTCAAGGCAAACTCGTCCTCCAAGATCCAAGCGACGAACCCGCAGATATATTGCTCGCGCGTATCGATCAGAAGCGAACATCGCTCCTCGAAGCGGGATATCCCAACCGTGATGAAGCTTCGACACAGCTTAGGAAGCAGAAGGCTCAGGTGCTGCCGAATGGGCTGGAGCCGCTTGCTCCCGGTTGGGGGTGGGCAACTCTGATCCAAGCAAGTTTGCTTGTGGTGGATTGTCACAATAAGACAGCGCCATATGTGGATAGCGGCATTCGCCTTCTTCGCACAACCAATATCCGCAACGGTCAATTGAATTTGCTTGAGCCTAAATTCGTAGATGACGCAACGTACGAGCGGTGGAGTGCGCGATGCAAGCCCGAGCCGGGCGACGTCCTAATTACCCGGGAAGCCCCAATGGGCGAGGTGTGCACTATCCCAGAGGGCATGAAGATATGTCTGGGCCAACGAATGATGTTGATTCGCCTTGTGCC
This sequence comes from Acidobacteriaceae bacterium, assembly GCA_043746935.1. Taxonomy (GTDB): domain Bacteria; phylum Acidobacteriota; class Terriglobia; order Terriglobales; family Acidobacteriaceae; genus JANXUC01. The sequence goes on from JAYTQD010000654.1 coordinate 539, forward strand.
AGAAACAATGGATACGAAGTACCTTCGTTACTCACTTATGGCGCCGGACCTCATGGACCGCGTTCAGGACAAACCCGTCGGAGCTACCGTCCTGCACCTACGCGTCGGAGGAGTCGAGACGTTACTCACCCCAATTCCACCCCTCGCCGAGCAACGCCGGATAGTAGCGAAAGTCGACCAATTGCTGGCCCTGGTTGAAGATTTTGAAACCCAGTTAGCTGCTTCTCGCCTCACCGCCACCAAACTCCTCGACGCCATCGTCGCTGAACTCACCGCTGCCTGAGCGCCATGACCACCACGCCCCCCTTGAGCCCACCGATGAACCACGTCTTCGTCGACTTCGAGAACGTGCATCACGTGGATCTCGCCGTGATCGGTGTCAAGGTTGTGAGCTTGACCATCCTGGTCGGCGCCAAACAGACCAAGCTCGATACCGACCTGGTGGTAAAGCTGTTTGAACACGCAGCCTCAGTGCAACTGATCCGGCTGACGGCTAGCGACAAGAACGCCGTCGACTTCGCGCTCACCTATTACCTCGGCCGCGCCGTGCTGACGGATCCCACCGCCTACTTCCACATCGTCTCCAAGGACACCGGCTACGACCCGCTGATCGAACACCTGCTAAGCCGTCATGTGCGCGTGCGCCGTCACAAGGATTTCACCACTCTCACCTTCGCCGCGCCACCCAAGGCAGCGCCCGCCGTGCCCAAGGCGGCACCCATTGCGCCTAAGACCTCAGCAGCCGGGCCTCCCGATCCAATGAATCTCGTGCTGGACCGTTTGCGCAAGCACACCACCAACCGCCCGAAAAAGAAAAGACGCTGCTGAGTCATTTGAAAGCCAACCTCGGCATGGAGGCCAGCGAGGCAGACGCCACCCGGCTGCTAGAAAAGATCATCAAGGCCGGCCACATCAAGATTGATGACAAAGAAGGCGTGAGCTACCAGCTCTGAAACGGTCGCGACCCTATCGGGCAAATTGCATGTAGGGCAGCGGGGGGACCCCCCGCACGGGTCGTGGCGTTCATTAAGTAATTTTGTTCATATATAATGAACAATAATGATAAATGAACAATACCACGGCCGCGATGAAAAACATCGGTGAAAATCAGCAGCATATTAAGCAAGACATCCTGGAAGAGGCTATCACGGCGTTGCAAAGGACGACCGGACTGCAGGTCCTCAAAAAGGACTATCCCTTTCAGGATGGGGAACAACCCGACGCGCTCGTGCAAATCACGCGCGCAGGCAAGACCTGGCATTTTGCCGCCGACGTCGAAACAACCATGCGCCTGACAACCCCAATCCACTTACCCAAAGAAATCGCCACGCGACCTCACCCTCGGATACTCATTACTCGCTATGTAGATCCCAACACCGCGCAACGTCTACGCGCGGCCGGGATCCCATTTATAGATGGCGCCGGCAATGCCTATATCGAAGAGCCCGAACTATTGGTGTTCATTGTAGGGAACCGCCGCAAGAAGCCCTTGGAGCGCCCTCCGCTCACGCTAAACACGGCGGCACTAAAGACGGTGTTTCATTTCTTATGCTTTGAGGCCGACCTCAATAACAACTACCGCACCCTGGCGCATAAAACCGATACCGCGCTTGGGACACTGACGAACCACTTCAAGGCTCTGCGGGCGAATAATTATCTGGTCGGCCAGGAGGGCCAGTGGCATCTCATCAACCGAGGGCGTCTCCTTAGAGAGTGGGTCGACGCTTATCCCAGACGCTTACGGCCCAAACTGCTCTTGGGTCGGTACCGAGCCAGAACTCCCGATTGGTGGAAAAACCAGGAGCTCGGACAATTCGACGCCTGCTGGGGCGGCGAAGTGGCCGCCGCCAGGGTCACTCACTATCTGCGTCCCGAAACCGTGACTATTTATGCGCACGCAAATCCTGCGCGAATCATCGCCCTGCATGGCCTCGTCAAAGATACGCGCGGCCCAATCGAGATCCTCCACGCCTTCTGGCACCGTGAGGAAGGAATGCCGCTTCTCGAACTCAATGTCGTCCACCCGATCCTCATTTACGCCGACCTTATCGGTCTGCGTGATGAGCGCGCGGATGAAGCGGCTAAATTAATTTTCGCGGAACAGCTTGCT
>JAYTQD010000655.1:0-17583 GCA_043746935.1 Acidobacteriaceae bacterium
TTGCCTTCAAAGCCAAAGCGGGCGCGAATACGGGCGCGGTTGCGGTCCTGCGTACTTTGCTGGTTAAACGACTCGCCGCGTACACGGACATCGCCGGTGAAGCGAAAACGTCCGAACGCTAAATCGAACGCGCTCATACGCTTCTGGTCATCCAGCGTGGTCAAGGCGCTGCTGGTGAGCGTGGTCTTCACGTCTGCCATATCGTTGGCGAGATTGGTGTAGGCTTCGCGGTCTTGCGCAGCGCCTGCTTCGATGGTAGCGGCGCGTTTCTGCGCCTCATCGGCGGATGCCTGGGCTACTTGCAGTTTCTGCTGCGCGTCCTGCCAGTTCTGATCGCGCTTCTGTAGTTCGCCCTTGAGCGCTTCGATGGCTTGTTGCTGCGCCGTAAGCGTGTCCTTCAACGACTGCACGTCTTGCTGGGTAACCGCCGCTTCAACAGGCTTTACGACTTTGTGGGCCTTCTTCTTTGCAGCGGTCTGGGCAGCGATGCTTCCCGCCAGCGCCAGGACCACACCCAATTTAGTTACGGTATTCATTGCATCTCCTTAGCCTCCGCACTTGGAGGCTTATCTATGAATTCTGTTTACGGAACTACTTCACTTGCTTGATGGCGGCCTTCACCTTGTCCGCAACATTCGCGGGCAACGGGGCATAGGAGAGATCGGCGACCATTTTCTGGCCGTCGTTCACCATCCATCCGAGGAAATCGGCGAGGATCTTCCCTTTCGCTGTGTCCTTACTCGTTTCCGGAATTAGCAGCCAGGTAAAGCTGGAAATCGGATACGCATCCTTGCCGGGTGCGTTGGTGATGGAGACGCGGAAATCGTTCGGCATGGTCTTCACCGACGCGGCTGCGGCCGTCGTGCTATCCAGGCTCGCCTTCATGAAGACGCCTGAAGAGTTCTTCACGCTGCCGTAAGGGATCTTGTTTTGCACGGCGTAAATCAACTCCACGTAGCCGATCGCGCCCGGCAGCTGACGAATGGAACCTGCTACGCCTTCGTTGCCTTTGCCGCCGAGACCGGTTGGCCATTTCGGCGAGGTGCCTTTGCCCGGACCATTTTTCCAGTCCGAGCTGATCTTCGAGAGGTAGTCGGTGAAGATGTACGTGGTGCCGCTGCCATCCGAACGATGAATCACAATGATGGGTGTGTTGGGGAAATTCTTGATGTCCGGATTCGCTTTGACAATCGCGGGATCATTCCAGTTGGTGATCTTGGCTAGGAAAATTCCAGCCAGGATTTCCGGCGTGAACTTGATTTCTCCGGTTACGCCCGGCACGTTATAAGCCGGAACCACCGATCCCAGAACAGTCGGGAAGTGAAGGATTTTGGTTTTGGCACTGCTCAGTTGATCATCGGTCATGGGACCGTCCGTGGCGCCAAAATCAACTGTTCCTTCGGAAACCTGGCGAATGCCGCCGCCGCTGCCAATGGACTGGAAGTTGATCTGCACATCCGTGTGCACTTTGCTGTATTCGCTGAACCATTTTTGGTAAATCGGATTGGGGAAAGTCGCGCCCGCGCCCGTCAGTTTGGTTTGGCTGAAGGCCGGGATCGTGAGTAACAAGCCGAGAAGTAGCGAGATTCGACGCATCACGCGTTTGGCTCCTGTCGAGTCATGAAGTTCTCCTTCGAGATCGACTGAAGTCTATTGGTCGAATGTTACGAACGCGTTACAACTGCGTTACGAGAATGTGAATTCCCGGGAGTTGTGATCAGCAGGTCGCTGGCTGACGTTTAATGGCCGGAATGTACAAGCGGTGGCGTCAAGCGCTGGATTTCGCGAACAAACAAACCATTCTCCGGAAAGTCATCGTGCAGCGCGGCCAGAACCTGGCGAGCTTGCGCCTTATCTTTATCGCGCACATAGGCGATGGCGAGCAAGATACGCGCAAAGGGAGCAAAGTACCGGCCATGCTCGGCGGTGAGTTTTACATCGGCGAGTCCTTCTTCTTTATTTCCGTCCACGCCACCGAGATGAAGCAGCCAGCGGAACGGAGCAAAGAGGCTGCCGATGATATAGCGGCTCAGACCGCGAGCGAGATATGCGTCGTAAGCGTGAGGATCCACGGCCAACAACTGCTGCGCCCATGTAGTTCCCTGCCGCGTATAGCTAAGCGAGGCGAAATTTCGCTTTTCGATCAGTCCCGCGTAGTCGGCTTGCAGTCCGTTGACCATCACCATGGCGAGCAGAGCGTCGTGGTCTTTCGGATCTTGTGCCAAATGCGCTTTGGCCAACGATTCGGCTCTGCCTAACGCGGCTTGAAAACGGCTATGAACGTCGGCATCGGGTGACATCTTCCGGCGGTCGACGAAAGTCTTGTCGTCTTCGAAGAACTGAGATTCTAGAATTCCCAGGCGGTCGAGTTCCGAGAAGAGGAGTCCTGCGCCTTCGCTGGCAGGACCCATGGGGTCGGCGGGATTCTGCTGCTGCCACTGGGTAAAGCTCTGCTGCGCTTCATTGAACTTCAGGCTGTAAAGCAACGTGAACCCATGGTCCAGCGTCGGCGCAGACACACTGGGGGCAGCGAACGCGGAGGCCAGCAACAGCGGCACAACCGCCAACAGCTTCGGCCACGATCTAAGCAGGCTGGAATCCATAGTGCTCTTGAGTGAGATGCACACTTCCCAACAAGCATACCGCTAAAAAATGCCTTTTGCGGCATCCGGTCGTGCCTGTACCTTCGCTCTCAAGAACGGCTCACATCTACTCCGACCGAACTCAGCATACGGGCTAAGATGCTTGCACAGCAGGAGTTAGTGCCAAACCCACCTCTCAATGCGCCTCCAACCCAGGCTTGGGTCGTACACCCGCAAAATATGCTTCGATTTCCTCCAGAGTCTTGCCTTTGGTTTCCGGCAGGAAAAATGCCGCGGTAATGAAATAAACGACCGTGCAGGCGGCAAACCCGAAAAACATCGTCGAGTAGCCGTATTTACCGACGGTTGGCAAAAACACGGCAGCAATGGTCGTGGAAACCGCCTGATTGATCAGCAGGGCGATACTCATGCCGTTCGACCGGATGCGGGTTGGCATCAGCTCCGACAGCGCCAACCACACGCACACTCCGGGACCCACGGCATAGAACGCCATGAAAACGAAAAGACTGATGGCTACCAGCCAGCCGTCGTGCGTGTTGGGCACGGGTGTGATCAGCGCGTTCTCAATGTGCAACGGAGCCTGACGCGCAGCATTGAGATTGCCGAAGGGATTGGAGAAAAACGCCACCACTATGTTGGCGGGCACGCAGCCTTCGCGGGTGATCTCGATCGGCTTGGCGGCGGCATCGTCCGAACGCGCAACCTTGGTCGCCGCGCGGAAATCGCCATAGGAATAAATGACGATCAGCGATGTAGGCCGGCTGCCGATCTCGGTGCCAGCCGTTCCCGCCGCGCTGAGGAGCGAGCCCGCCACCTGCCGGTTATAAACGAGCGTGAGCTTTTGATCTTTATCTTGGCCTTGGCCAGTGACGACCATGGACTGGACCGCGCTGCTGGCATCCACACGCAACTTCTCATTCTGGTGGAAGAGCAGGCCCGCGTGGATGAGCGACAGGATAATTCCCGCTGTGCCCAACGAGAGCAGGAACTTGCGCCCTTTGCGATCCACCAACATGACGCCAACCATTGTCACGAGGAAGTTGATGAAGGTGAAGACGAGGGTGCCCCTGTGCGCTGCCACGTCGGGAAGACCGCTCTGTATGAGAATGTTGGTGTTGTAGGCGATGATGGAGTTGATCCCGGTGGCCTGGGTACATGCGAGGATGATGCAGGCCATCAAGAACGGAATCACGTATTTACGCCGCAGCAGCGATTCGGCGACCTTCCCTGCCGAGGATTTGGCCTTTTCGGCGGCGGCGGTCTCTTCCATTTCCCGAAGCTCGACGTCGGCCTCTAGGCTCGTGCGAGAGCGAAGCAGAGCGGCGAGGGCGGCGTCCCTCTTGCCACGGCGGAACAGCCAGCGGGGCGACTCCGCCACCATGAGGCTGCCAATCACGAACAATACACCCGGCGGCAACGAAACCCAGAAAATACTACGCCACGCTGTGTCTTGGAAGGCGAAGAGTTTAGCTGCATCTCCGAGTTTGGCGACGGTATCGACGCGATAGCTGAAATACATGCCAATACCAGCCGCGGCAACAATCCCGAGCGTCAGCAGCCACTGGAAAATGCCCGTACCCTTGCCACGGTGCGATGCCACCAAACACTCTGCCAGATAAAGGGGGACGACGACACCGATGAGGCCAGCACTCATGCCCTGCAAAAGGCGTCCCAGAACTAACGGTCCATAGCCATGAGCTAGTGAAATTACGGGGATGCTGAGCACAAACAGGACGCCGCTGAGAGTCATCAGAACCTTGCGGCCCATCCAGTCGGCCAGCATGCCAGCAAACAAGGTGGAGATCACGCTGCCGAGCAGAACGGCGGCCACAACAATGGAAAGCTGGCCGGCGTTGAGGCCCGAGGTAGCCTCCAGATAAGGCAACGCGCCGGCGATGATGCCAACATCGACTCCGTAGAGCAAGCCGCCAAGTCCTGCCACCAATAGAAGGAATCGGTTATAGGCCACTGCGGAGGAATTTGAAATCATGGGGAAGGCGATGCCTTTCTTGCTGCAAAAACCCTGGTTGGCTCAGAACCACAAGCCCTGCCATCATGCCAGCATTTCGGGTGAAGGAAAAGTCCGTTGTGTGGATACCGTATCGAACGGCCACAGCAACAGCAGCGCTAGAAGTGCTACCGGCAAGGACAGGGTCGTGTAGAGCGGCATCTGCCAGGCCCACTGCACAAATGACTCGGCGTGAAAGACCATCTTCGCCACAATTAGAGTTATGCAAACTAGCCACGGCCAGACAAACAGCACCAAGACGATCTTGCTGAGATTGCGAGCTACCATTCCGCTGTGCTGCAAGACTTTTTGCTGGTCCAACAAAAGAAGCAATCCCGGCAAGAGCAAAACCTGGTTGTAGGTGGCAAGATTCGGAGCAATACATACCACTGCCACCAGTGCCAGACTCACAGCTCGGCGAGCGGCCATGGCATCCGGGGCCAATCTGCGAGACTTCCAGCCAATCCACAGCACGACGAGAACTAGGATCGCCCGGACGATCCCGCTCCAGCGCGGAGTCACGAACCAATCCAGGAACGCTGTGCCCCCCATGTAGCTGTTGTAGGCGCGAACAGCATCATAAAATCGGAACAGCCAGCCCGGAAGTATGTATTCCGACGCGCCCAACAGCAACGCCATCGTCGCGGCAAATCCCCACAACCAGCGCTGCCGCTCGCGCCATTCCGCAGACACCCACATCAGCATTAGGACCACAGGAAGAACGGCGACCTGAGGCTTAATGGTCGCTACCGCCAGCAAAACCCCGGAAAGAAAAAGCCATCCGCTCTGCCGCGCCAAAAAAGACCCCGCAAGGAGCACTGCAACCAGAAGAATGGGCTGCTGCACAGAAAGCGCTTCCGCAAACGGATAACTCCCCAGGAGCAAAAAAACCACGGTCAGCGTGCGCCATTCAAGCATTTCGAATCCCAGAGTTCGTTCCCACAAAAGAACACTTAACACGGTGCAACTAGCCAGCAACCACAGAAATAGCAGCCGTACTGCCACGAAGTCCATGTGTACCGTCGGCGCCAGTAAAAACACAACAAAAACTGGATAAGCAAACGCCTGCTGGTCTTTTGGATCCTGGGGACGTGACGGATCAACCTCGCGTCCCCAATACCCTCGCTGAATCTCCAGTGTGATGGCCCGACTGTAAGGATCCCGCCCGTGCAGAAGCAATTCCCGCGCACCCAGCCAGCGGGGATAGAGATCCGACAGATTGCCGCGCGGGTGATTGAACTCAAGCGCATATTTTTCCTGGCTCGGCACGACGATACACCGCACGTAGTACCACATACTGGCCGCAGCCAGTAGCGCAAGGACCGCGAAGAGTTGTTTCTTTGGGAAGGTTAATGACATTCGCCGGAACCGATGCAGAAGAAAGATGATAACAACTAACCGTCAAAACAGTGGCTGATACTGGTAAGCGTCCCATTAAATCGGCGACGCTGAAGCGCCGCGAGATGATTGCCAACATCTGCCCATGCGCGCCATCATCCTGCTCCGGAATGAGCATGCACGGCAATGGTTTCCCAGGAGCGCCATATCTTAATCGCTCGGGCGAAACCCAATGCTAACAAGAGTAATCCCACGGCCATCAAGTTCAATCGCGCCCCTGCAAGAAGCAGGAGATAAAGCGGGCTGAACATCAGCGCAGCCGCGCCCATGAGCAACATGCGGCGGGTAGTCGCGTCCAATTCAAGACAGTGCAAGCCCATGCTGGCCGCTCCCAGCACAACCGGAAACAGCAGGCTGAGATCGAAACCGAAAGCGTGATAGCCAGCCAACAGTGTCGCGAGGAAGACCGTGGCTATTCCAGCTGAGTACACCTTCGACCGGCGAGGCGCAGTCGTTTTCCATTGCTGTGCCGCCCAAACCAGCAGGCCCAACGAAAGCAGGCTCGTAACCAGATCGAGGCTGAGCGACGAAGGCATGGATTTTCCCCAGCCTTGCACCAGCCCCCGCAGACTCGGCATCACGCTAGGATAGATTCCCGCCGCAGTGCGTATCTGGTTCAACCGCCACAAATAGGCCGGGTATGCCATTGCGCCCTGCCATCCCAAAACCCACGTCCCCACCCCCGAGAGCAGAACGGCGACCGCTAAAAAACCACCGAGCGCCCGAAACTGTTTTTTTAGCAGCAGCACAATTATGAAAGGCAACACCAGTTGAAACTTGATCAGAGCCAATCCTAGAAAACAGCCAGCCCGAAAATCCTTGCCTTCACGCAGGAAAATCATGACCAGCGCAAATAAGAAAAACACCAGCGCGTGATCTTGCCCTAACGCAAAACCGTGGGCGATTGGACAGTAACTGAAAACTGCCGGGTAGTAGATCCACCACGGAATGGCAAGGAATTCAGGAATTCGCCAGCGCAGCAACGCCGCAGCCAGCCCCACCAAAAGTACGCTCAACGCAATCCAAATTTGAAAAGCCCGCAGGTACGGCAAATAACTCAAAGGCAGGAAGAGCAATGCGTCGAAAGGAGGGCGCATATAGGGCAAAGCAAGGTGACGGACAGCTGCCACTTGCGAAAATTCGCTCTGTACCCGGGTTTGCAGCTTCCAGTCGTAGAGCTGGGAACCCTGTCCCCGCTGCACAATCTTACCCGCCGTATAAAACGTGGAGAAATCCGCCCCTTCCGGGGAGTCGTAGACTCGCGGTGCAATCAAGATGTAGCTAAGGAGGATTCCTCCAAAAAACATTCCAGCAAAAATTTGTAGTCTTCTGTAGGACAGCATCGTGGGTGCAGGCTTTCTCTCCGTATCTTGGATCGCGCAGCACAACCTATCACACTGGGTTCCCGCCGTGGTTAAGAATTCAAGCGTTGGGCGGAAATCCACAGAGAGCCGCCAACAGAGGCTTGACCTATGGCTCACAAACGGTGACACTAGGAATCAACCCATTTCGTCACCAGCCAAGAGAGGGCGTCTCATCAGCCCCGGGGAGTGGCGCCCCGCCTCCGCTCGCAATTGGAGGAAGTTTGCCGCAACTTTGTTGAGGAGCCGACACCATGATGACGTTGCGCAAGTTGTGGAATGACGAACAGGGACAAGATATTGCCGAATACGCTGTGATGCTCGCGGTGATTTTGGTCATCGTGATCGGAACGGTGCGCTTGATTGGAAGTAATGCCAACACCGTGTTTTCGCAAGTCGCGAGTTCGGTCGGCTAAACCATTCAACAAGAGCAGGCGCACACCAACGGGGTTGGACTGAGAGTCCGAGTAGGTCGCCTGCGCTTTTCTGTTTTCTGCTCTGCGAGCGAATCTTCCAAGGAGGCTTGATGAGCCGTTCCCGCTTGTTCATTCTCGGATTGGTTGCGCTCGCCTTCGGTGGCTTCCTAGCCATGCAGGTGTACGGCAAGCTGCAATCCCGAACGAATGCAGCTGTTACACAAACCGCGGACATCTGGGTGGCGGCCCGAGATATTCAGATCGGCACCAGAATCGGTGACGCGGATGTGAAGGTCATCCGCTTCCCCTCGGCTGATTTGCCCGGTGGAGTTTTCTCCGCTAAAAGCAAAATTGTGGGCCGGGGCGTAGTTTTGCCGATCTCCAAGGGAGAGTTCCTTCTCCCCAGCAAGCTGGCGGCGGAAAATAGCGGCTCGGGTCTGCCTTCGCTCATTCCACCCGGCATGCGCGCCGTTTCCGTGCGCGTCAATGATGTGGTGTCTGTGGCTGGCTTCGTGATTCCAGGTACTCGCGTCGATGTTATGCTCACCGGGACTCCACCGGGAGGCAAGGAACCCGTCACCACCACGGTTCTTGAGAATGCCCTCGTGCTGGCTGTTGGCCAGCACCTCGAACGCAATTCTTCTGGCGACCCGCAAACATCTCCGGTCATCACGCTCCAAGTAACTCCCGAAGACGCGCAGAAGCTTACGCTGGCCACCTCCGAGGGCCGAATTCAGTTGTCGCTGCGGAACCTGATCGATTCGGAGCAAGAAAACCTCTCTTTGGTTCGCAACACCACTCTGTACCGCGGAGCAACACCAGCTACGCCCGAGGTCGCAGTGAGGAACCATGTCGCCAAAACGAAACCTGCGCCCCCTGCCGCGCCCACCGTCTACTCGGTGGAAGTCATTCGCGGTCACGAGCTTTCGACCACCAAATTCTAAAAGCTCTCCCAACCGGCTCGAATTCGGGTATTCTTTCTTGACCGTCTTCCTTGGAGATCAAGCACCATGCATTTTGGGATGAAGTTGGCCGCCCGGTTTTGGCTGCTGACCGCTGTGCTGAGCTTTTCCGCCGCTGCACAGAACGCGCCCGCGCCAACGGCACCCCCCGACGCCCAGGCTCCGGTGGCAACACCGGATACAGCCACCACCACGCTGCCGCCACAAACGGCGTCCACGTCAACGGAACAGCAGGGTTCAGCACCTTTACGAGTAATGGTCGGAAAGTCCCTGCTCATCAACACCAGCGAACGCCTCAAGCGAATTTCGGTCACCGACCCTGCCGTCGCCGACGCACTCGTAGTCACCCCAACCCAGGTACTGGTGCATGGTCGCACCCCCGGCGAAGTTTCGCTCCTCATCTGGGACGAACTCGAACGCTCCCGCAGCTTTGACCTCCGTGTCGATGTGGACGTGACGGCTGCCGCCGAAGAAATCCATCGCATTTTCCCCGATGAAGCCATCACCGTCAGTCCTTCGCGCAACGCAATGGTGCTCAATGGGCATGTCTCGACTGAAGATGTTGCGAAACACGCCGGATTAATCGGCGAAGCGTATACGAAGAGTGTGGTCAACGTACTCACCTTCGGTCCCGTAGGCGCGCAGGAAGTTTTACTCGAAGTCAAGTTCGCGGAAGTAGACCGCAGCGCCCTCAACCAGATCGGTTTCAATCTGCTCTCGACAGGTGCCGGCAACGTATTCGGCAACATCACAACCGGCCAATTCGGCTCGACTACCATTGGCGGAATCACCGACCGCATCACGACACGAGCGACGCCCTATCCTGACGTTCCCACTAAAACAACCGGCCCGGGCGTCGGAACCTTCTCCAGCACGACAACCGTCGGTGATCTGCTGAATATGTTTCTCTTCAGCCCGGAACTCCATCTGGGGGCCGTCGTCCGGGCATTGCAGGCACGGAACCTGCTCCAGATCCTAGCTGAACCCAATCTCATCGCCGTTAACGGCAAGGAAGCCAGCTTTCTGGCGGGCGGCGAATTTCCCTTTCCCGTGGTTCAGCCGTCCAACGGCACCAATACCGTCACCATTCAATTTAAGCAATTTGGAGTGCAACTCAAGTTCACTCCGGTCATCACGCCTTCTGGGCTCATCCATTTGCATGTTGCGCCCGAAGTCAGCACGCTGGACTTTAGCAATAGCATCACGATTGGCGGTACCACAATTCCAGCTCTGAGCACGCGAAAAGCGGAGACTGAATTCGAGCTGCAAGACGGACAAAGTTTCGTCATAGCCGGCTTGATGGACAACCGCGTAACCAGCCTCATCAATAAAGTTCCTGGCCTTGGAGATCTGCCGATCCTGGGAAACTTCTTTAAAAGCAAAAGCTATTCTCGCAACAATTCCGAACTGATCGTCTTGGTCACGGCGCGCCGCATCTCCCCAACCACGGGCCTTGCACCGCTCCCCAAGTATCCGCAGCCCTTCCTGGATCACGACCAATTCGACGGGAAAGCACCAGCCAAACCGGCCGTTAAGCCTGAGAAGTAGCGAGGAGTACAGTGGTAGCCATGCCGGAGATTTCGGTCGTCATCCTGGCGGCGGATAACGAGCAGAGGGCCGTGCTCCAGGTTCTCGTCGATGGCACCAGTGTGGCCCGCTCCACTTTTGCGGGAGCGCAGCTCCCCGTTTCCTCAACAGACTCCACGCTGCGCCGTGTGCAAGCCCTCGCTCCCGACGTTATCCTCGTCGACATCGCCAGCGATGAACCATTTCCCGCGCTCCACGCCATCGAAATTCTTCACCAGGAAATTCCAGACACACCTGTCTTCGTCTTCGGCCCCATCTCGCAGCCACAGCTAATCGTCAACGCCATGCGCGCGGGCGCCCGCGAGTTTATCGAGCGTCCAACCACCACCACGGAACTCCTGGAAGCCTTCGTGCGCCTGACCTCCGCGCAGCGCAAGTCCCGAGGGGAGGCCCGACGCGGAGGCAAAGTCTTCTCCGTCATCAATGCCAAGGGCGGCAGCGGCGCCACCACCACCGCCGTCAACGTTGCTCTGGCTCTCCAGACTTCCCTCGGCAGCACCGCTTTGGTCGATCTCGCTCCGCTCGGACACGCCGCCCTGCACCTGAACGCCAAACCCCAATTCACTGTGGCGGACGCCCTGCGCAACTTGCATCGTCTGGATAGTTCCCTGCTGGAGAGCTTCATGACACAGCAGGACAAGGGCTTGCATCTCCTGGCTGGCACCACCAACCCCAGCGCGGACACTACTTCAAATTCCGAACTGGCGCGCCTGTTTGATCTTCTGGTTGGGCACTACCAATACACGATCGTGGACCTTTCCACGCGGCTGGACGCCACCGCGCGCCTGATCTGCAATCTCTCGGAAACGGTGCTCATCGTGGCGCAGACCGATGTGGCTTCGCTTTGGAGCGCTGCCAGAATCGTGCAGTACCTCAGCGAAACCGGTGGGCGCGAACGCATCCGCCTCGTCCTCAACCGCTTCCGCAAAGTCCCCGGATTTGAGGATCGCGACACGGAAAACGCTGTCGGCGCCAAGCTGATTTGGAAGATCCCGAATAACTATCTCGCCATCTCGGCGGCCATTGATCGAGGCACTCCACCCTTGCGGCACGGCAGCTCAGAAGTGGCCCGTGCCTTCTCAGGACTTGCCAGCGCCCTCACGGAATACGATGATGTATCGAAGCGCTCCGCGAAATCGATGTTCCGGAGCCTCTAGCTCTAAGGTCGGTGGAGGCACGGGCGTCCTCGCCCGTGCGCGAGCCTTAAGTTTCTCAAGCCGTGCCGCACGTGCGATGATAATGAATGCGCCTTGAGGCGCTGAAAAATTCAGGATTCTTCATGCCAGATGTCCGATCCTTCGAGCGCACGGAATACCAGCAGGTCAAAGGCGATCTCCATCGCAAAATTCTCGACCGCCTGGATCTGGAAAAACTGGGCCGCACTCCCGGCGACGCGGCGCGCGAGGAAGTGCTTGCCCTCATTCGCAATGTCGTCAACAGTGAAGCTGTCCCTCTTAGCTTCGCCGAGCGCGAACGGCTCGCCCGCGAAATCCTCGACGAAATTTTCGGCCTCGGCCCGCTCGAGCCATTGCTCAAGGACCCCACCATTTCCGATATTCTCGTGAACCGATTCGATAAAGTCTTTGTGGAACGCGCTGGAAAGCTCGAAGCCACAACGCTTTCGTTCAAGGATCCCGCTCACTTAATGCAGATCATCGACCGCATCGTCTCGCGCGTGGGACGCCGCGTGGATGAATCCTCGCCCATGGTCGATGCCCGTCTTGCGGATGGCTCCCGCGTCAACGCCATCATTCCTCCGCTCGCCCTCGACGGCCCCTGTCTCTCCATCCGCCGTTTTGGCCGCGACCCCATCACCGCGCGCAACATGCTGGAGAACAAAACACTCACCGAGCCCATGCTTGAGCTGCTCTCCTCCATGGTAAAGGGCCGCCTCAATCTACTTATCTCCGGTGGTACCGGCGCTGGTAAAACGACATTACTCAACGTCCTCTCCGGCTACATTCCGAGCACCGACCGCATCGTCACCATCGAAGACGCCGCCGAACTGCAACTCAAGCAGGAGCACGTCGTGCGCCTGGAAACCCGTCCGCCCAACATCGAAGGCAAGGGAGCAGTCAAGCAGCGCCAGCTCGTCATCAACAGTTTGCGTATGCGTCCCGACCGCATCGTCGTCGGCGAAGTCCGCGGCGAGGAAGCTTTTGACATGTTGCAGGCCATGAATACCGGTCATGAAGGCTCGCTGACCACAGTGCATGCGAATTCCACCCGCGATGCCTTGGCCCGTATTGAGAACATGGTGTCCATGGCCAATCTCAACATCCCGGAGCGCGCTGTCCGGCACCAGATCGTTTCCGCCATTCATGCGGTGGTGCAGGTCGCGCGCCTCTCCGACGGCACGCGGCGCGTCATGGCCATCTCTGAAATCAGCGGCATGGAGGGCGACATCATCTCCTTGCAGGATATTTTCCTGTTCGAACGTCGCGGCATGGACGAAAATGGGCGCATCCGTGGGGCCTTCACGGCGACCGGAATCCGGCCTATGTTCGCGGAACGTCTGGCATCCACTGGTTACCGCTTGCGCCCCGGCTTGTTCGAAGCCCGGATGGAGGTTTAGCGGGAGTTCCTCCCCCACCTCATGGCGATCCTTTTTGCATTTCTCGTCTTCCTCCTCGCCGCCCTCGCCATTTTCTTGATCGGCGCTTGGATGGAAGGACGCAACGCCCAAGCCCGCGTCTTGCGCGAGCGTCTCGGCGGAGCGCAGGATCCGAGCGCAACCGATAATTTGGAATTGCTGCGCGATGAAATGCTCAGCAAGATTCCGGCCTTTGACACCATCCTGCGCCGGTCAGCACGCGCTTCCCTGTTGCAAAAATTGCTGGAGCAGGCGGGCATCGACACCCGCGTCGGCAATTTTTTCCTGCTCTGCCTCGCTTGCGGATTCGCGGGGGCCGTGATCTTGTTCCTCCTCACCCATATCTGGCCCTTGGCGTGGGTCGGACTCATGGTTGGATTGATCTCGCCCTACTCCTACGCCACCGTCATGCGCACGCGCCGTTTTGCCAAGTTCGAGGAGATTTTTCCGCAGGCCATCGATACTCTCGGCCGCGCCGTTCGTGCCGGACATGCTTTCACCTCCGCCCTGGAAATGATCTCCGGTGAAATTCCAGAACCCGTCGCTACTGAATTCCGAAAGCTCTTTGAAGAACAGAAATTCGGTATGCCCGTGCGCGACGCGCTCATGAATCTTGTCGAACGCGTGCCCTTGGTTGACGTCAAGTTCTTCGTCACGGCCGTCATGCTCCAGCGCGAAACCGGCGGCAACTTGGCCGAAATTCTCGACAACCTCTCCTACATGATTCGCGAACGCTTCAAGATCATGCGGCAAGTGCGCGTCTACACCGCTCAGGGACGCCTCACCATGGGACTCCTGATGATGCTGCCGCCGATCATCATCGCCATCATGATGTTCATGAGCCCTGGATTTATCAAGCCGCTGTTCACCGATCCTCTAGGCCACGCCATGGTCGCTGGCGGCATCACCCTACAGACCATTGGCTATTTTGTAATTCGCAAGATCATTCAGATTCAGGTTTGAGGTAGAACCTCAGATGCCAACGCTCATTTTTTACATCTGTCATTCTGAGCGTAGCGATGGATCCCAGCAATGCCGAGAGCTTTCTCACTAGGACGCCTCCCAGTAAGAAAGCCGGAAAGAGTAAAGTAGATTCAAGAGCGCGGGGATTCTTCGCTACACTCAGAATGACAGACGAAACAAACTATGGAAATCGTCGTCACCATCATCGTCTTCTTGACAGTGGTCGCCGTAGTTTTTCTATTTGGCGCGGCGGCCTCCACTCCGCTCTCGGTCCTGGGAGAACGCCTCCGCTCCCTCGGCGGCCAAAGTGCCAGCCGCTCGGAAGAAAAACCCCAGCTCCGCGAACGCATCGGACAGGCTCTCGATCCGCTTAGCAAGGCGCTCCCTCTGTCCGCCGCCAACGCCACCAGCACCCGGCTCATGCTCATGCAAGCCGGATACCGCGACGCCAAGAGCGTCACCATGTACACCAGCATTCGCGTCTTGGGCGCCATCCTCGGATTCGGCATCTGTCTGCTTTCCGGAATCGGAATTTCTTCCCCGCTCTTACTTCTTGGCGGCCCGCTGCTCGGTTTTGTTCTCCCCCGCTTCATGCTCAAGCGCGCCATCACCAAGCGCCAGAACCGCATCCGCCTTGGACTTCCCGACGCCCTGGACCTCACCGTCATCTGCGTGGAAGCCGGCCTTGGCCTCGACCAAGCCCTCATGCGCGTCGCTCAAGACCTCGATCATGCTCATCCCGAACTGAGCGAAGAGTTGCGCTTGGTCAACCTCGAGATGCGCGCCGGTAAACCTCGCACCGAAGCCATGCGCAATCTCGCCCAGCGCACCGGCGTCGATGACGTCCGCTCCCTGGTCGCCGTGCTCATCCAGACCGACCGCTTCGGCACCAGCATTGCTCAGGCCCTGCGAGTCCACTCCGACGCGCTCCGCACCGAACGCCGCCAGCGCGCCGAAGAACAAGCCGCCAAAACCACCATCAAGCTGGTGCCCCCGCTTGTCGTCTTCATCCTCCCCTCGGTCATCATTGTGACCCTCGGTCCAGCCGTAATTTCCCTCATTCGCACCGTTTTTAACCAGGGCGGACAGTAATCCCGAACGCCACACCGGCAAATTCTCTAAAATGGTTGGTAATGCACACGTCCGTATCCGGGGAACGTTCTTATGCCTTTAACAAGACCCGTCAGGCCAGCTTGGCTGACGATCTGCGCTTCGCAGACACCCACTGGACCCGCCTGCGCGGCCTGGTTGGCACCAACGCCGCCCAGTTTGCCAAGGGCCAAGGCCTATGGATTGTCCCTTGCCGTGGCGTCCATACGCTGGGCATGGGCTTCCCCATCGACGTCATTTACCTAAATGCGGACAACACGGTGGTGCATCTTGAGAGCAATCTGCCACCTTGGCGCTTCGCGCCCGTCCGCTGGAATGCCAAGACGGTTCTGGAAATCCCAGTCGGTACCATCCGGGCGACGAGCACAACCCTCGGCGATTGCATCGAAATACATCGGGCAAGTTCCCGGGAACGTACGTTCCATACATAGATGCTTCCAGCACCTCGATGAAACGCCGCCGCCAACTCGATCCCTCGGAACGCGAACTGAAACTCCTCATTGAGTGGACGCCGCGCTGGCAGGGCTTCGTTTCTTCCATCCGCCCAGCCTTCCGCCACAAGGAACGCCCTCTGGCTGGAGAAGTCGCCGTCGGATTTTTACCGCTGCGCGGACTGCTTAGCGCCTGGGCGCTCGAAGCCTTGGTGCTCCTGGCAGTAATCTTTCTGCCTGCAAGGTTCGCCACGCTCCATCCCTACATCCCACCGCCGCACCCCAAATGGGACGTGATTTATTACTCCGGCGAGGAGTTGCCGCAAACCGAGGACTCCGGAGGAGCGCACGCTGGCCACTCCGGCAAATCCGGCGGACGGGAAGCCTTCCACCGTACACAGGTGATCAAGGTAGCTCGCGAACAAAAGCTGACGGACCAGGTTCTGGACGCCCCCAAACTCACGCTGCCAGCCTCTGCGGTACCGGTGGCCAACCTGCTGGCCATTCAAAAAGTTGTAGGTCCACCGCCCTCCGTGGGACAGCGCTCGTCTCTCAAAGCAGCACCGTTGCCCAATCTCGTTCCGGTTCCGCCTGCTCCCGAAATCGCTCGTGAAGACATGCGCAAGAACCAAGCCCTCACCGCCAGCGTGGTTCCACCGGCACCGATAGCACCGCGCGACATGCCACAAGCCCACTTCCCACAGATGCACACCGAAGTCGTGCCGCCGCCAGTTTCCGCCCCGCAACGCGACAGCAACACCACCGCAAGGCTCACGCTGCCCGCGCCCAGCGTGGTGGCGCCACCGCCAACCATCTCGCATGAAACTTCTCGCGTAGCCGGTCAGCTCCCAACCCGCCCAAGTGAGGACGTCATCCCGCCCCCACCTCAAGCCACCAACGGCCCAGTCACTGGCCGCAACGTGCCTAGCCTGAATATGAGCGTCGTCCCGCCCCCACCTAACGTTTCCGGCGGCACCATCCCTTCCGCCCTCGGTATGGGACGCGCGGGCAATGGTACGGGCAAACTACTCGATCTGGGCACACCTGCCGCGCCCCCGGCCAGCGCCAGCGGCAACAGCCAGAATGCTGCCGCCATCATCTCCAGCAAGCCCGGCCCAGCCGTCGGAGCGCCTACGAGCGGCGAGCGCGGCGCACTCGCCATGTCTCCCGCAGGCGGCAACACTCCCGGCGTTGGTGGCTCCGGCGGAGGCTCCGGAAACGCCATCGGCCCAGACTCAGGCAGTGCCAAAGCAGGCACCGGTCCAGGAAGTGCAAAAGCCGACCCAGGACCGGGCGCCAGCACGACCGCCAAAATCGGCACTTCCAACGTTCCTGGCCCCGGCGGCGCCGGCACCGGCACCCGCCCCGGAGTCCCCAACACCCCTGGCATTTCCGTCCAGGGCGGTAGCATCATCACGCTCCCCAGCTTCGGCGGCACGCCCAACGACCCCACCGCAGCCGCTCGCAGCAGCACTTCCGGCCATCGCGGCCCTGGCATCACGGTCGTTGCCACCTCGCGCTCCGGCGGCGCCTTCAACTTCTACGGCGCGCTCAAAGGCGACCGCGTTTATACGACTTACATCGACACCACGCTCGGCACGGTCGTCCTGCAATTTGCCGACCCCGCCTCCGATACGGGAGCCTACAGCGAGGAACTCAACGCCCCCGAACCGCTCCGCAAAACCTTGCCGCCTATCACGTCGCACACACGCGTTGTTATTTCCTGCACCATCGACCGCGAGGGCAACCTCAAAAATATTCATGCCGTCGATGGCAAGTCCTCGTTGCTCACGGCCAAGCTGCTGCCTGCTCTGCAATCCTGGCAATTCCGTCCCGTTCTCCGCGGCGACAAGCCCGTGGAAGTTACGGCGATTCTGGGTTTCAACATCGATACGAAATAGGAATCGGCGGAGGAAAGCGTGGCGCGGGCGCCCTCGCCCGCGAAAACTTTCCACATCCGTTTGGACTCTACGGACAATCCGAAAATGCCCGGAATGGCCGGTGCGATTTCTGCACGCTACTTTCGAAGGAAATCGGGGTTTCGGGGGCCAACCACCGAAAGCCGTCCCCCTGATATGCGAGCTCGCGCTCACCGCGATTACCTCACAAGGAATTCAAGAACGCGAGCAAGCTCCTGACTTCGCCGCGTTC
>JAYTQD010000656.1:0-17564 GCA_043746935.1 Acidobacteriaceae bacterium
ACCGACGCGGACGGCGACTACTCGTTCCCGGAAGCCCCAGTCGGAACCTATCGGCTTGAATTTGACTTGGCCGGATTCAAGAAAAGCGCCCAGCCTAATGTCTTGCTGCAGCTTAGTCAGGTTCTCACCCTAAACATGACCATGCAGATCGGCGAGAGAAAAGATGTGGTGGAAGTTACCACCGAAGCGCCGATTGTGGATACCACCAGCACACAGCTGGGTGCGGTCATTAATGACCGTTCCATCGCGCAGTTGCCGCTCAACCAGCGGAGTACGTATCAATTCCTGGCGTTGCAGCCGGGAGTGCAATCCACTGTCGGTGCTGATCTTTATGCTGGCGGCTCCGATTCGGGCAGTGTTTCTGTCAACGGCGGCCGTGGTCGGGCCAACAACTTCAGCGTGAACGGCGGTGATGCCAACGACCTATTCGTCAATACCCCCACCATTAATCCAAGTCCCGACACAGTCGAAGAATTCCGTGTTCTGACCAATGCATTCGACGCCGAATCCGGCCGCAACTCAGGTTCCGTCATCAACGTCGTTACGAAATCCGGCGGTAATAATTTTCACGGCAACGCCTATGATTTCTTGCGCAACAAGGTTCTCAATTCCAAGGGCTACTTCGATCCCAGCAAAGGAAAATACAACCAAAACCAATTCGGAGCGACATTCGGTGGTCCCATCCGGAAAAATCAAACATTCTTTTTTGGTTCTTTTGAAGGCAATCGCATTGCTCAGGGTATTTCTGGTGGCAATGTCACCGTGCCTACGGATTCGGAACGCTCCGGAGATTTCTCCCAGTCAGGCGGCGCCTTTCAGGGGTCGGTTCAGGATCAATTTTTTGCCGACATTCTCAATAACAGAGGACCTAAAGGAACAGAGTGCGCAGCCGAGATTGGACATACCGTCGCTCCGGGGGATGCCTGGAGCTCGCTTTTTCCAGGCGGCGTGATTGCCCCAGATTGTCTGGATCCGGTCGCAGCCAACTTGCTGCAGCTCTACGTGCCGCACGGGAACGCCGATCCCAGCACTTATCAGGCTGTGCTGAACGGCAAGACCAGCTCGAATCAAGCCACACTGAAGTTTGACCACCGGCTCAACGACAAACAGAATCTTTCCGCATACTACTATTTCCAGAACGGTACGCGATTCGATCCCTACAACTTCTTTCAGGCTGCTGGCGCGAATGTTCCTGGTTTTGGAGGCAACAATGCTACCCGGGATCAGCAGATCAACATCACCCACGCCTGGACGATTTCGAATACGCTGGTCAATGAAGCCCGTGTTGTCTACATGCGGGAAGCGCAGCGCACGCTGAATCATCCGCAAAAGACCAACCTGGTTACGGATTCGTGCTCCGGTACTGCTGCGAATTTCTGCTTCAACGGTAGTCCGGATGCTCCCGGGGCTTTTACTGCGAATGGCCTAGCGGCCAGCGACCCGAAGTATGGAATCACCCCTGGTCTCGGTGCCGGACGCGAAGGGGTTCCGGATATTTCGGTATCGGGAAGCTTTATCATTGGGAATAACTTTGAGGGGGAGCTACCGCAGGTTGGCAACTCGTTTCAGTTCTCGGACAGCATGACGCTGGTAAAAGGCAAACATACCTTCAAGTTTGGCGGGGAAGCACGCCGAATGCGGTTCGATCAGTTTCTTTACTTCGAGAACAGCGGGTACTTCCAGTACTTTGGAACCTGCCTTTTCGATCAAATCAAAAAGAAACAGGTGTGCAGCGGCAACGACCCCGCTTATCTTGTCGGCGACCAGGCCGATCCTGCCAACCTGGTGCAAAGCGTGCTGCCCAACTATCTGCTCGGCTTGCCGGATCAGTATCAGCAGGGCGCAGCTCAGCAGGAACATGTGCGCTCCAGCGCTCTCTATCTATTTGCGCAGGATAGCTGGAAGCTGACGAACCGCCTGACCTTGAACTACGGTCTGCGCTGGGAACTTAACACGCCGCAAAAGGACATCGGGAAACGAGTGCAGACCTTCCGCCCGGGTCAGGTCTCGCAGATTTATCCGTGCATGGACACCAGTTCCACGGACTGTTCCTCGGCCAATCCCACGGGTTTGGTATTTCCCGGCGACAAGGGCGTTCCGGATGGACTCACCTCAACTTATTACAAAGCGTTCGCCCCGCGTATCGGGTTGGCGTGGGATCCTCACGGCGACGGCAAGACGAGCATTCGTGCTGGGTGGGGACTGTTCTACAACCCGATCGAACAGCTCGTACTCGAGCAGTTCAGCGCCGAGCCGCCTTTCGGCATCAGCTTGACGACATTCAACACTTTGTTCAACACACCCTACGTGGATCAGACCGGCGGAGTACTGGCTAACGGCGCTAACGGCGTTCTTAGTCCTAAGCCGGGCACAGCGCAGGACTGGTCTCTGTTCGAGCCCATTTTGCTGTTCGGTGAATTCCAGCCTCACATGCGCACACAGTACGCCGCGCAATACAACTTTACGATCCAGCACGAGATCGCGCGCGGAACGCAGCTCCAGGTTGGGTACGTTGGCTCACAATCGCATCGCTTGTTGGCAAGCTATGACGTGAATCGCGCCAATCCGATCACCTGTCGCGACATCGATAAAATTCCTGGTTCCGGTGGTTGCGGTGTCTTCGGGGAAGACTCGCAATATCAATTTACTGTTCCGGCGAATTTTGTCGGGGTTGACGGTAAGGACTTCCAGTTGCCGAACGGTAAAACCGTGCCCGGTGGCACTTCCCTGGACTTGGTTGGTCTGCGTCCGTATTCTTCGCCGAACTGCCAGCAGGTCCAGGACTTTCCGAATCCCGGTAATCCTGGCTGCCCTTCCAATGGGGTTCCGGTGTTTTCCAACATCTTCGCCCAAGACACGAGGGCAGCATCCAATTACAACTCGCTCCAAGTCAGCCTAGACAAGCGATTTGCGAAGGGGTTTCAGACGCAAATTGCTTACACATGGAGCAAGTCGATTGACCAAGCCTCCAGCTTTGAAGACTTTCTTGATCCGACAAACCCACGTCGGACGCGGTCTCTGTCATTGTTCGATGCGCGACACAGGTTCGTGATCAGCTACTACTGGGACTTGCCAATTCCTAAGTATGCCGGGTTTGCCGGGAAGCTATTGAATGGATGGGCTCTCTCTGGCATCACGCAACTGCAATCCGGGTTCCCGATCCGCATCTTCTCGTACGGCGACGAAAATCTGACCGGCAATTCGTCGGGATTCTCGTCGCCTACATTCCCCGATCTCGCAGGTAGCCTTCACACTCAGGACCCGAAGAAGAACGGGCTCTATTACTTCGACCCAACGCAGTTCACAGCGCCGACTCTGGGAGTGCAGGGAACTTCGCCGCGCACGGTTTGCTGCGGGCCCGGCTTGGACAACACAGACTTTTCCCTTCAGAAGAACACGGCGATCAATGATCACTTCCGCACCGAATTCCGGTTGGATATTTTTAATGCGTTTAACCACACGAAGTTCCTTAATCCGGACGGAACGTTTAGCGACGGATCGAATTTTGGTCTCATTACACGAGCCGCAGACCCGCGCCTGATGCAGGTAGGGCTAAAGCTGTTCTTCTGATTCAATCCCGGGCGGGTTTTACGCCCGCCCGGGACTTCGAACGACGCACCAGCTATACTGAATACGCACTTCAGCACCACTCTAATGGCCGTTCTGGCCTGCGATTTCGGAGCAATTCGATGTACCCCGACCTACAGAAAGAACTCTCTACCTACGAGCGCCGCACGCCTAAATCCGCGGAAGCTCACAAGAAAAACCTCAAACGTTTACCTCTTGGTGTGGCCAGCAACTACCGCGCCTACGATCCGTATCCCATTTTTGTCAAAGACGCCAGCGGCAGCAAATTCCGCGACCTCGACGGCAACGAATATGTCGATCACAACCTGACTTTCGGCGCGCTCATGGCCGGTCACTGTCATCCGGCGGTAATGAAGGCTGTCGAGAAACGCCTGAGCACCGGCACCATGTACGGCATGCCGCACGACATGGAATGGGAACTTGCCGAGGAAGTCTGCACCCGCTTTCCCATCGAAATGTGCCGCTTCGGTAACAGCGGTACCGAAGCCACCATGCACGCCATCCGCATGGCCCGCGCGGCCACGGGGCGTGACAAAATCGTGAAGTTCGAAGGGGCTTACCATGGGCTGCACGACGCCGCGCTTGTCAGCGTTAAGCCGCACGCGCCAGACTATGGCGACATCGACGCGCCGATATCGGTTACGGGAGGACTCGGTGTTCCAAAAGCGTCGCTGGCCAATGTTGTCATCGCTACGTTCAACAACCTAGCCACCGTCGAGCGCCGCTTCAAGGAAAACCCCGGCCAGATCGCCGCGATTATCCTGGAGCCGATTCTCATGAACGTTGGTCTCTGCATGCCGCAACCCGGCTTCCTGCAAGGCTTGCGTGACATTTGCGACAAGAACGGCTCGCTCCTAATTTTCGACGAAGTCAAAACTGGAGCAAAACTCTGCTGGGGCGGCGCGTCCGAATACTTTGGCGTGCACCCCGACATGATTTGCATTGCCAAATCCATTGGGGGCGGTTTTCCGTTAGCTGCCTTCGGTGCGAAAACGTCGGTCATGGATCTGATTTCACAACACAAAGTTTTCCATGGCGGCACTTACAACACAAATCCTGTCTCCATGGCGGCGGGTCTAGCTACGTTCCGTGATGTTCTTACGCGCGAAAACTATACCCACGTCGGCAAACTCAGCGACAAGCTTGTTGCCGGATACCGCAAGATCGTAGCCAAGTCCGGCCTGCAAGCCTACATTGCCGAGGCTGGAGCGAACGGCGCGCTGATGCTCTATCCCAAGGAGATCGTCAACTACCGCGACTGGGAGCCTGTCGACGTCGATCTCTGGCGTCATTACTGGTTCGGTATGGTCAACCGCGGCGTGATGCCGCAGCCCTATTGGTGGGATGAGCAATGGACGATCTCGGTGCAACACACCGAAGCGGATATTGACGCTCATCTGGCGGCGTTTGGCGACATCGCCGATTCGCTCGCGACCGCGCAGCACGAGCGCTTGAAGAACCCGGTGCTCGCCGCCGCGCACTAGAGCTGGAAATTTTGCTGGGGGTGCCCCGTCCTGGTTCGCGTTTTTTGCGAACAGGGCGGGGAGTTCAGCAAAAATTGTTGCCGTCCACAGGAGTTCTGTTTGTCTGGTCATGAGCAAGAGGTCGGCCTCAAGCGCGTTCTCGGCCGATGGGATCTGGTGCTGCTTTTCGTCGTGGCGGTGTTCAACTTAAATGTTGTCCCTTCCATCGCGGCGAACGGCGGCGTCACCCTCTGGCTCTGGATCGTTGCCCTCGTCTTCTTCTTTTGGCCGCAAGGCATCGCCGTCATCGAACTCGCCCACCGATATCCCGGCGAAGGTGGAGTCTATCTCTGGGCTAAAGAAGTTTTCGGCGATTTCCACGGCTTCCTTTCCGGCTGGTGCTACTGGACCAACAACATGCTCTACGTCCCGACAGTCATGTTGTACTTTGTGGGCGTCTCTGTGTTTGCCATGGGTCCTGGCCACGCCGCCCTGGCCGACGACAAGAACTTTGCCATGGTGGCATCGATAGCTCTTTTAGTGTTGCTCACTGTGCTCAACATCATCGGTCTGGGTGTGGGCAAGTGGCTGAACAATGTAGGCGCCATCGGAACATTTGTCGCAGCTGCGGTTCTGATTGGACTGGGGGTGACTGTCTGGTCGCGCTTCGGCACCACCGTTACGGCAACGGATTTCAGGGTTCCCGCCGATGCCAAGTTTGTCCTGAATTCCTTCGGAGTGATCTGCTTCGGCTTGGTGGGACTGGAACTCGCTTCCGTAATGGGCGATGAGATCCGCGATCCGCAGAAAACACTTCCCGGCGCCGTAGTGTGGGGCGGCGTGATTTCCGGCGTCTTATACATCGGCGCAACCCTCACGCTACTCGTCGCCATCGGGAAGAACGACATCAGCGTGTTGCAGGGAATCGTACAGGGCGTCAGCCAGATGGCGGGCAAGGTCGGCATAGCATGGATCGTTGCTCCCTTTGCCGTCATGCTCAGCCTCTCGATTGCCGGCATCGGTTCCGCCTGGATGGGAGGCTCGGCCCGCATTCCGTTCGTCGCTGGTCTCGATTCCTATATGCCTTCAGCGATGGGGAAAGTTCATCCCAAGTACGGAACCCCTCACATAGCCTTGATCGTGCAGGGGATCGTGTCACTGGTCCTGATCGTCCTGAACTTTACCCTTTCCGGGGGTGTGCAGGAAGCGTTCCAAAGAATGCTTTCTGCCGCAGTGGTATTGCAGCTGATTCCGTTTCTATATGTTTTTGCCGCACTGATCAAGTTCGCTGTGCGCGATCAAGTTGCAGGGGGACGCTATAGCCGGGGCACGTTAATGTTTGCCGGTGTCGCCGGCCTGGTCACAACCACCCTGGCGATTGTCGTGGCTTTCTTCCCCGCGAAGCAGATCACGTCGCCGTTGTGGAAATATGAAGTGAGTATGTTCGGAATCACGCTGGGGATCATCGCGTTGGCGGTATTTTTCTTCTACATTTATGCTCGTCTGAAAACGTCTGAAGCCGTTGTCGTTGGAATAGACGACTCGGACGTATAGGCGAGCCGCAGGGTTCGGCATGGGTCCTGTCACGGCAACTCATTACGTATTGGGGCTTCGGTCCTGAAGTTAAGCAGGAGGTTCTTTATGACCGGCGGAGTTCAAACCGACGTTAAGGCTTATCAAATGCTCATCAACGGCGAGTGGGTCGCCAGCAAATCCAGCAAGACATTCCCCGTCTATGACCCCTCGACCGAAGAAATCATCGCTCAGGTTCCCGACGCCTCTGCTGACGACGTAAACCGCGCCGTAGCTGCAGCGCGCGCAGCTTTTGACGACGGTCCCTGGGGCCAGTCCACACACCAAGAGCGAGGCCGCGTGCTGTTCCGTCTTGCCGAAAAAATTCGGCAGAACGCCGACATGCTGGCCCAACTCGAGTGCCGCAACAGCGGCAAGCCCATCGTCGAAGCCGAGTACGACATCGCCGACGCCGCCACTTGCTTCGAATACTACGGTGGCCTGGCTACTAAAATTACCGGCCACGTGAACCCGGTTCCAGACAACGCTCTCAGCCTCACGCTCAAGGAACCCGTCGGCGTTGCGGGGCAGATTATTCCCTGGAATTATCCGCTGGTCATGGCCGCCTGGAAACTGGCTCCCGCTCTCGCGGCTGGTTGCACATGTGTTCTGAAACCAGCAGAACAAACGCCGCTCACCATGTTGGAAGTTGCGAAGTGGTTCGATGAACTCGGGCTGCCTAAGGGCGTTGTCAACATCATCACCGGATTCGGCGAAACCTGCGGTGCGCCGCTGGTGGCGCATCCAGACGTGAACAAAATTGCCTTCACCGGGTCCGCTTCCGTCGGCAAGCTCATCGTCAAAGGCGCTGCTGATACAGTGAAGCGCGTGACCCTCGAGCTCGGCGGCAAATCCCCCAACATCTTCTTCGCCGACGCCGACTTCGAAAACGCCATTGATGGCGCGCTCTTTGGAGTCTTCGTTAACCAGGGCGAAGTCTGCTCCGCCGGTAGTCGCGTCCTGGTGCAAAAATCCATCTACAAGAAGTTCGTCGAAGCCATGGCCGCAAAAGCCAAGACCATTAAAGTTGGCGCACCTATGGAACGTGATACAAAAATGGGCGCGCTCATCAGCAAGAATCAATACGATGTAGTGCGCTCCTACCAGGAACTTGGCAAGAAAGAAGCTAAGCTCGCCAGCGGCGGTGGCCGCGTCGAGAAATTCGCCAAGGGCTATTACGTCGAACCCACCATCTTCTATGACGTCGACAACACGGCCCGCATTGCCCGTGAAGAAATCTTCGGTCCGGTGGCCACGGTCATTCCGTTTGACGACGAAAAAGACGCGCTTAAAATCGCCAATGACTCGCCTTACGGATTGGCGGCTGCCGTCTGGACCCGCGATATTTTTAAGGCTCTCCGTACCGTAAAGTCGCTACGCGCCGGAATCGTCTGGGTGAACCACATGCAGCCCACCTATGTTGAAGCGCCATGGGGAGGGTACAAACAATCCGGCTTTGGCCGTGAGCTCGGGCTCCACGGTATCGATGAATATCTGGAAACGAAACAAGTTCATATCAATCTCAACGAATCTCCTATCGGATGGTACTGAGATGGCCAGCATACAACTCCGCACTTCCATTCCGGGTCCGCGCTCGAAAGAGCTCATGCAGCGCCGCAATGCGGCTGTTGCCCAGGGCGCATTCCACGTGACGCCTGTCTTTATCGAACGCGCTGAAGGCGCTGTCATTGAAGATGTCGACGGCAACCGCATGATTGACTTTGCCGGGGGCATCGGCTGCCTGAATACCGGTCATCGTCCGGCTTCCGTGATTGACGCGATCCGAAAGCAGCTCGACCGCTTCCTGCACACCAGCTTCAACGTTCTGCCCTATGAGAGCTACGTGCGCCTGTCGGAACGGCTGAATGCTATCGTTCCCGGTCCCGGCCCGAAGAAGACCATGCTGGTGAGCACGGGCGCTGAGGCCGTTGAAAACGCGATCAAGATCGCGCGCGCTTACACAAAACGCCCGGCGGTCATTGCCTTCGAGGACGCCTTCCACGGTCGCACATATATGGCGCTGGCGCTAACCAGCAAGACGCATCCCTACAAGGCTGGCTTTGAGCCGTTTCCCGGCGACGTCTATCGCGTCCCCTACGCGTATTGCTACCGCTGTTCTTATTCCAAAACGTATCCCTCGTGCGACGTATTTTGTGCCCGCCATCTGGAAGACACGTTCAAGCGAGTCGTAGCTGCCGAATCAGTGGCCGCTGTGATTGTTGAGCCGATCCTCGGCGAGGGAGGCTTCGTCATTCCGCCGGCAGGTTTCTATCCGGCGCTTACCGAAATCTGCCGAAAATATGACATCCTCATCATCGCCGACGAAATCCAAACCGGTTTCGCCCGCACCGGTGCTATGTTCGCGTCCACTCGACTTGGTCTCGAACCCGACCTCGTCACCATGGCGAAATCGCTCACCGGAGGCCTGCCATTAGCGGCGGTCACGGGCCGCAGCGCCATCATGGACGCCCCCGGCGTTGGGGGACTTGGAGGCACTTTCGCAGGTAGCCCCGTTGCCTGCGAAGCTGCGCTCGCTGTCATCGACTTGATTGAGAAAGACAATCTCTGCGCTCGGGCTGATCATCTTGGCGAGATGTTCCAACAACGCGCTGAAATGTGGCAATCAAAATGGGAGATCATTGGCGAAGTCCGGGGTATGGGCGCTATGCAAGCCCTCGAGCTAGTGCGCTCCAAACAGACCCGCGAACCCGCGCCGGAAGAAGCGAAGAAAATTTCCCAGTGGTGCTACGAGAACGGCCTGATTACCATCACAGCAGGTTCCTATAGCAACATCATTCGTTTGCTTATGCCCATCGTCATCACCGATGAGCAAATGAACGAAGCCATGGACGTAATGGAAGCCGCGATCGCCGCCGTTGCTGAAAAGAAAGAACCAGTTGCACAGATGGTGTGATGTAGTTTGTGTGGCGCGGGCGCCCTCGCCCGCGTGGTCCTGCAGTTTCGAAGAAAGTAGGATAGACAAAACTTATGGTGAGTATCAGCCTTTAGCTTTACCGTGCCAAATCCGCATAAATACAGGGCTTCAGTCCACGACAGTAATAATAAGGAATCCTATAATATGACAACTCTTACCTCTACAGCCACGAAAGTTCCTAACTTCATTAACGGCCGTTGGGTCGAATCCCAATCCAAAGAATGGCGCGATGTCGTCAACCCCGCCACCGGGGAAGTCATCGCCAGTGTTCCGCTTCCGGATGTGGCAGAAGTAACAACCGCTATCGAGGCAGCCCATGCCGCGTTTCCAGCATGGCGTCGTACCCCCGCCGAGGATCGCATCCAGCCACTTTTCAAACTTAAAACGCTCCTCGAAGAACACATCGACGACCTCGCACGGGTCATTACCAAAGAAAACGGAAAGACTCTCGGCGAGGCTAAAGGCGAACTTCGCCGCGCCATCGAAAACGTCGAAGTCGCCTGCGGCATCCCCATGATGATGCAGGGCTACAACCTGGAAGACGTGGCTCGCGGCATCGACGAATTCATGATCCGTCAACCGCTCGGCGTGGTCGCTGCCATCACCCCGTTCAATTTCCCCGGCATGATTCCGTTCTGGTTTCTGCCCTACGCCATCGCCTGCGGCAATACGCTCATCCTCAAGCCCTCCGAGCGTGTACCACTCACCATGAAGCTGGCGTTTGAGCTGCTGGAAAAATGCGGACTACCGAATGGCGTGGTCAATCTGGTGAATGGCGGAAAGGTAGCGGTCGATACCCTCATCGATCACCCGTATGTCAGAGCCATCAGCTTCGTAGGCTCCACGCCTGTTGCGCGTTACATCTACGCCCGCGCCGGAGAGAAAGGGAAGCGCGCACAATGCCAGGGTGGCGCCAAAAATTCTGTCGTCGTTCTTCCCGATGCCGACATGGATATGGCTACCCAAATCATCTCCGACAGCGCTTTCGGCTGTGCTGGACAGCGCTGCCTTGCAGTATCCGTCGCGGTCACGGTAGGCGAAGCGCAAAAGACCTTCCGCGATTCCATCGCCAACTCCGCGTCTTCACTTCGCGTTGGCTACGGCCTCGAAGAGGGCGTGCAAATGGGGCCGGTGATCACACAGCAAAGCAAAGACCGCATCGAATCTCTTATCGGTCTCGGTGAAAAGCAGGGCGCGAAGATTCTGGTTGATGGCCGCAGCTCCAAAATTTCTAAATATGAATCAGGAAACTTCGTAAAGCCGACCATCCTGGATGGCGTGCCAGCCAGCAGCGAGCTCACCCATACCGAAATCTTTGGTCCCGTCCTCAGCATGGTCCACGCCAAGGATCTCGACGAAGCGATGGACCTCCTGGCAGCAAGTCCCTATGGCAATCAGGCGTCGCTCTTTACCTCCAGCGGCTCGGCTGCCCGCCGCTTCCGCTACGAGGCTCCAGCCGGCAACATCGGCATCAACATCGGCGTAGCCGCCCCAATGGCCTATTTCCCCTTCAGCGGCTGGAAAGACAGCTTTTTCGGCATCCTGCACGGTCAGGGTCGCGACGCCGTTGAGTTTTATACCGAGAAAAAAGTAGTAGTAGAACGCTGGGCCAAAGAACACAGCCGCAAGTTCTGATGATTTACGTGGGGACGGCCGCCCTCGGCCGTCCAAGAACGTAAGGCCAGCCAATTCGGCTGGCCTTCGCTTTGACTAGCTGCTAACCTACTGTGCCGGAGTCTCCGCCACTGCCGGAGCCACCGGGATACTAGCAGTAGTCTGCTCCGCCGCAACCGGGTCAGCCACCCCAGGCGCAATCTTGACCGTCGCCAGAATTCTCTCCAGCCGGGCAAAGACGCGATCCCGATCGACATGTTTCATCGTCGCGTCGTCATTGCCCATGGTCATAACATTCAACGCGAACTCGTAGCAGGCCCCATTCTGGAACGTGCGGAAGTACTTGGCGTCACTCTGCCACGCACCTTCGCTCGTCACGGTTTCAGTCGCATGTAGCTCTAAGTCGCCCAGGATGCGTTTACCCTGTTCTTGGTTGGAAGGTGTCGTTTCATTTGACGCCGCCGCCGGAGCAGACTGTCTTGCGGGCTCCACTACCGCCGCCTTCTTTTCCTCAACCCCCCCACACTGCTCCGCCGTAAGCCCTTTGTTCACGCTCACTCCAAAGAACGCCCCGGCGAAATCCGTATTCGGAAACACCGTCTCTGGCAACTCCACCGCCGCTAGCACCTCACCGCCACTTTGCACGGTCTTCATCGGGCCTGAAGCCAGCAGGTCATTCGCTTTGTCACCCGTTTCCATTTCAT
Organism: Acidobacteriaceae bacterium; assembly: GCA_043746935.1. GTDB lineage: Bacteria > Acidobacteriota > Terriglobia > Terriglobales > Acidobacteriaceae > JANXUC01. The sequence continues at coordinate 11,877 of JAYTQD010000656.1, forward strand.
ACTTCCGCGGGTACTCAAACGAAATCCCATACGTTTTATCGGCATAGGTCTTGGTCACGGGACGTTTCTTCTGAACTTTCTTGGTCGCCGGTTTCGCAACCTCGGGCACGGACACGGAGGAATTGGACGCCACAGTTTGCGGTGGCGTCATCGGAATCTGACTGCTCGCGTTGGATGGCTTCGCTTTCTCGCTCGAGCAGCCAACGGTTATGGAACAAACAAGTACCAACGCGGCAAATGCGCCCGCGCCAATGGTTTTTCCCCACACAACAGAGCTAGGGGATTCTGCAATCTTCGTTACCGCGTCCAAACTTTTCATGGCAACCACCTCCTGCTGCTGAGCAGCGCATAGGAGAATGCAAGAGGTCAGCCAAGAAGGAAGTGATTGATTTAGAAGAGGTTAGCGAAGCCGGCAGACCTCGATTCCGTGGCTGCGCGGACACACCGTCCCCGCCGCAACACGAACTCCCATTCTTGTCATTCCCGAGGAGCCGAAGGCGTCTGGGCGCTCTTGCCTTTGTCACCCGTTTGTTTTCTATAACAGAACTACGGGTGGCCGACCTATCCAATCGGTATTGATCTCTATTCCACAATCAGAATCTACGGTTCCCCGCCTCTCCGGCTACGCTCAGGGCCCTTCCGTCTTCCTCGACTTCTTCCTGTAGTTCAAATTCTTCCTTGCACCAGGCGTCGTCGCCCAGTCCGTTGTTGGCAACGGCGCTGGGATCGATGACGACGGTCTCGCGGCGCTCGGGCTCGAGTTGCATTTGGCGGAGATTGAAGGAGGCGGTCTGGAGGGCGTAGAGGAGGAGACTGGCGGTTTTTAGATTGAGCTGGCGTGCGAGAATGAGGCGCATGACCTGCATAAGAGCGACCTGGATGGAGTCGGCGTCTTCCAGGACGGGCAGGGTGAAGCTTGTGGGGGCGGGGGGCAGCTCGTTTTTCAGGGCGATTTGCTGGCCCTGCCATTTCTCGTGAAAGAAACAGTAGCGGCGTTCGCGCAGGGCCGGGGAGCCACACTGGGTGCCATTGGTCTTGATGTGAGCGCAACGCGGGATATGAACGTCGTAGGAAATGAGAGTACCCCCCTCCCCCCCTTCTAATGGAATCAACGAGATACGTGGCGAAAGGGGGCAAAATCTTTGAGTTTAAAGGACTTACAGGGAAAATCTTGAAAACAAAGGAGATACGTCTAAGAAGATCATTTCCCGTGCAGCCCCTTATAGCTATGGTGTGGCCGGTGGAGCGCTAAGTCAACGAATAAGTGTGAATTTTGGGAGCGGGTTCCAAAATGGGAAAGAAATAGGCTGTGCGGGGTTTGGGGGTACGACACCAAAATACGAAAGCGCGGCAGGAAGACCCGCCAACCCATCACAGAAGAGGATCGCGGGTGGCACAGTCCTTTGGCTTTTTCAAGAGCCTGCCCTGAGCGCAGCCGAAGGGGCGGAAAGCGATGCTCGCGACCCTGCTTCTTGATCGTTCCGTTGTGCTAACATTCCCACTCCCGCCCCTTCGACTGCGCTCAGGGCAGGCTCTTCGCAAAGTGCGCGAAGAACGGGGCACCCGAGGTTTCGTATTGGGACAAAAAGGTCAAACCATGAAGGGTCGGCCACCCGCCTTGATGAGGTGAACAAAGTTCTCCGTCAAGAAGCGGACGCGGTAGCCTCTCGGGTCCGTGATCTCCGCCTGACAGAGGTTGAGTTGATACCAGCGCAGCAGGTCGCGCATATCGTTCAATGGCAGCAATGCAGGCATCAAGAAATTCTACTTGTTTCATCTCTGGTCCGTGAGATGGGCGTAGTGTTCTGTTTATTACAATCTCCTCAGTTCGACTTTGCGGACTCGATGTTGTTCCATCTGCAGTATCTCCACCCGCCCTTGAAAAAGCCAAGAACGGGGCACCCTCGGTCTCGGTTGGGCGAGGGAGGGTAAAGCCTGGGCCAGCCCCCGGGTACACGGGGGCGCACCGAGTCTTAGAGTGAACGTCTGGCGGCAATCGAATCTGCTTCCTTCCAACCTTGGTCGGGGCCTTTCCAGAGATACGTTTTCGTCAAGTGCGCCGGATGGTTCTTACCCAACAGTTCCGTCGCCGTGCGCTGCATCAGGTCAACAACATTCTCGTTTCCATGCATGCGAATCTCGCCGTTGCCGTAGACGAAGGTATAGGATATTTCGCATCCAGCACCCGCACATCGAATTACTTCACTTGTTGAAGGCGGGTGTATGCCGTGATCCTCAAGTGGCTTGCTATCCTGTCCGTTAAGAATGAGTGTAGCTGCCATGATCTGCCTCCCGAGCGATATATAAAAACCAAGCAAATCTTAAGAGAGTATTGAGTCGACGTTTTACTTCCCAAGCTGACTTATTTTTGCGGCTGGCCGAGGCCTTCTACCATCTTCGTAAGAATTATTTGCATGACGTTGATGTGGCATCGGTCGAAAGCGAGCTCAAGATTCGCGTGCCCCGCCTGGGGATACTCTCTAACGGATTTCTGAGCAAAGTAGTCACAAGCGTCGCTCAACTTCTTTTCCCCTTCTTCGGATGTCTTCCACGGCGGAGCCAAATGCTTGGGGAAACCGTCGCGCTCGCAATTAAGAAATTGGTCTGCTCGAACCAGCCTTGCCATATCTATCCGCTCGTCCCGCGCGGGAAGAAAAAGGCCACATTCGGGTCTTCGCGGTGTTAGTTCCGGGGGTTTGACTGACGCCGTGTTCTTATCTTGCGGTGAAGGCAGCGGCGCGGCGAATAATGTGAAAAGGAAAATTATCAAGACAGCCGGGAACGATCTTGGCATGGGATCTGCTCCTTGCACTCCTCCGTTGTTGCGAGGATTCTATCACGCGGTTTTAGAGACGTGTTCGGTTGCAGAAGAAGTAGAGAAAATAACAACGAAAAAAAGCCCAGCCACCAGAAGTCAGCCGGCCAGTTACAGCAACGAAATGTTCTTGATGGCAAAGAACAGAAGGAGAATGAACCCCAAGAGGGTCGCAACTAATGAAGCGATCCCCGCAACTTTCGTCCAGAAAAGCAAAGATTCGTGCTTCTCTTGCTCTGGCTTGAAAACCGTATCGCCTTGCTCAATCACTTTTTGCATCTGCTCCACTTCAGGGCAAGAACCTGAAACGTTCCTGCCCAGATTCAGCAGGGCCTTCGCTGATTGTTGCACCGCAATCAGATAATTATTGGTTTCTGCCTTGCCCAGCCTATCGTGCTCAAACCAGTTGCGGACCAGCGCGAAAACCATTGACAGCAGGAAGGCTGACCAAGAAAGGACGACCAGCAAGACAGACTTCACGCCGTGATTAGTCTTTGAAGCGAATGAGCCAATCAGCGTCACACTGAGAGCAACTGTTCCACCGTCTAGCAGCACGATACGGTCAAAGAACTCAAGGCGCAGTTTCGCAATCGTGTCTGTTTTTTGCGTGAGACGCTCAAAACTTTTTGCCGCTTCGCTGGAAGCGCCTTCCGAAATGGCGGCAGCAATGTCCTTTTCGTCGAGCATGCTCTCTATTCTAGCCGCAGGTGGCCCATTCAAGCCTTCTTTTGGCTTGAGTGGGGATGTTCAACTGACAGACGCAATGCCCGAAGACTCCCCGGGGGCACGTTCTTTTCCAGTAAATTGCGGTGCGATGGTGACAGGATTGTCACTGGTTCCTCGCGGTGCTTTTTAGGGCTTTTGGGTAGGCTTCAACGCTTCTAGCTGATCCCTGGCACCGTGGAAAATGTGCAGAATATCGGTTCCCCGGCGGGTGACACGATAGTAGATCAGATATTTTCCGGCGGGAAAGCATCGTGTTCCAGTTCCGGATTCCTCTGACGTCCTTCCGGCTTCGGGATATTCACCGAGCAGCCAGAAGCGATCCACAATCCCATCGATCAGTCGTTCTGCTGCCTCGATGCTGGCCCGCTCAGCCCAATAGAGGTAGATTTCGTCGAGCTCTTTCTCTGCCTGCGAGGTTACGCGGTAACGCACTACCGGCCGGAAACTTCCTGAGCGAGCCGCTTGCGCCCTCTCGTTTTTACGTCGGACGCCAGCTTGCGCAATCCCTCGCGGCCTTCATATTCAGTAAATTGGCCAGCCTCGATCTGTTCCAGGCCAACTCGCACCCGCCGCCGAATGCCTTCGAGCTGTTGCTCCGTCAGGTCGGCCAGAATATCCTCCGCCGAGGGCTTGGCCAGCCGCACAGCGCGATCGTCTTCATCCTCCATGCGCCGCAAGGCATCGCGCACAACCTCGCTGGCGTTGTTGTAGCGTCCACTCTTAACTTTCTTGCGGACGTACGCGGCGAGACGATCCGTAATCGAGACGTTCATTTGATCCATGACTGACCTCTATATCCAACAATTCCCGATATTATCGACGTATTGCAACAATGTCAATCTTTGACATTCGTATCCTTGCCCGCTTTGCATCCAAGCCCTACCGCCCCACCCCTGCAAGCTGTAGAATAGCTGTGGGACAAGCACCAACCCTCTCACACTCCCGGCCTAAGCCGGACAGCTTTCAGGCTCCAGAAAGAGTGCAAATCATGTCGCAAAACAATGGAAACTCCAGCCCCCGCCTCAAGGTCGGCCTTGCTGAAATGCTCAAGGGTGGCGTCATTATGGATGTGGTCACCGTCGAGCAGGCCAAGATTGCCGAAGACGCCGGAGCGGTGGCTGTGATGGCGCTGGAGCGCGTTCCCGCGCAGATTCGCGCCGAGGGCGGCGTCGCCCGCATGGCCAATCCCAAGATGATTAAGGGAATCATGAAAGCGGTGTCCATTCCCGTCATGGCCAAGTGCCGCATCGGCCACTTCATGGAAGCCCGCATCCTGGAAGAGCTCGGCGTCGACTACATTGACGAGTCCGAAGTTCTGACCCCCGCCGACGAAGAGCATCACGTTGACAAGCACGCCTTCAAAGTTCCATTTGTCTGCGGAGCGCGTAATTTGGGCGAAGCCCTGCGCCGCATCAGCGAAGGCGCGGCCCTGATTCGCACTAAAGGCGAGGCCGGCACCGGAGACGTTGTTCACGCCGTGAAACACATGCGGCAGATCATGAAAGACATCCGCCAGCTCACTTCCATGCGCGAGGACGAACTCTACGCCCGTGCCAAGGAATTGCAGGCTCCCTATGAACTCGTCCAAATGGTGGCGAAAGCAGGGAAGCTGCCTGTGCCCAACTTCTCTGCGGGAGGGATCGCCACCGCCGCCGACGCCGCTCTGGTCATGCAGCTCGGAGCGGAAGCGGTATTCGTAGGCTCCGGCATCTTCATGAACAGCTCCAGCGAACTAGCCAGCAAAGAAGAAGCCGCGCTGCGCGCAGCCGCCATCGTCAAAGCCGCCACGCACTTCAACGATCCCAAAGTTTTGCTGGAAGTCAGCGCCAACGTTCCCGGCGCGATGAAAGGCCTTTCGGTAGCAGGTCTTCCAGAAGCAGAAATGCTGCAAACGAGAGGCTGGTAGAAGTTGCTCGTGTAGAGGCAGGCGCCCTCGCCTGCCTGTCGGCAGCGCCGCCGACATAGGCCTAAACCCCCGCCCCTTCGACGTCGCTCAGGGCAGGCTCTGTTCGCAAAAAACGCGAACAAGGACGGGGCACCCGACAAAATAAGAGGGGTTTGCTGACAGCTGATAGCTACTACAGCTTCTCCAGCAGCGCTTCCAACTCCGCCAAATGAGCCACTTTCGGCACGTCCAAGTGCTCGTA
>JAYTQD010000657.1:0-6995 GCA_043746935.1 Acidobacteriaceae bacterium
CGCACGGGCGAGAGGAATTGAAAATCCACCGTCAGAGATTTAATGCCACGCGGAACTGTGACGTGGAAAGCATAGACATCCACGCGGTCGCGGACCCAATCAATGCGCTGGCCATCCGCGGTGAAGGTGAGTCCGCCGAGTTTCGAGAGCGGTCCCGTCGGGGAATGGTCGCCTGGAATCCATTGCGGGTAGAGAAGCGTTAGTGGTCCGGGTGCGACGGGAATTGTTTCATGCACGCTCATAACGCCGCGAACGGTGTCGGTGAGATCGACCTGCAGATTGATCGTGCCGGGATACGGCTTATCCACGGGCGTCGGGGTCGCCGGGGGCAGGGGAACGGGTTGCGGGGCACGTGAATCTTGCGAATACACCAGCGAGGTCAAAAGCAAGAAGGAAATTGCAAGGGCCGAAACAACACGCCAAAGGCGCGACACAGTCATTGAAAGAGTCTCCAAAACGTCTCGACTAATGTAAATTGTTTTGCCACTGTTTTCTGGATACCTGCGGGCGACTGAACACGTTCAAAATAATGTTGACTTACGTGTGCTTGCCGTGGCATTGTGTTGAACGTGTTCAAACGTCGTTTGCAAGCTGTGTCCATATCAGAATCGGCGGATTCGCCGCCCCCGTCCTTCCAAGCCAACGAAAAGGCTGGGAGCAGCGAGGCGACCCGGGGGCGCATCCTTGACACCGCAATCCGTCTATTCCGCGAGAGCGGATTCGACGAAACAACCATGCGAGAAATAGCAAACGAAGCTGGCCTGTCGCTAGGCTTGGCCTACTACTACTTTCCCAGCAAAGAAGCGCTTGTCATGGCGTACTACGAGCACGTGCAGCGTGAGCACTCGATCATCGCACGTGAAAAGCTCCCGCTCGCCCGCTCTCTAAGGGATCGTCTTGCCATGTTATTGCAGACCAAGCTCGACACCCTCAAAGACGACCGAAAGCTTCTGGGGGCATTGTTCCGCTACACCGGGAACCCCGAACATCCCCTGTCGTTTTTGGGGAACGCTACCGCTCCCCTGCGCGAGGATTGCATGGACCTGTTTGCCGAAGCGTTGGAGCCGGAACGATTACCCGATGATCTGCGTGAGCTGGCGCCACCCTTGCTCTGGTCCCTGCATATGGGGGTGCTGTTGTATTTTCTTTACGACCCTGAGCCGAACTTTCAGCAGACACGCAGGCTGGTTGACGGCTCGGTGAAGTTGGCGGTTGGTGTTCTCGCACTAGCAAAGTTGCCGTTGTTGCGCCCTGCACGACGCAGCCTGATCGCGCTGCTGCGCGAGGCGAGATTGATTCGACAGAAATAGAGGTCAAATATGCCGCAGGATTGGTGGAAATGGCTATTCACTTGGGAGGGAAGGGTTGGACGCCTGCAATATTTTCTGGGCGGTACCATCCTTTCCACAGTAAAGCTTGCGCTCGATTGGTCTGTGGCTAACCGATTTGGAGAGACCTGGAGAATTTGGAACTATGTTTTTCCCCGGCAGGAATTGTTATTCCTCGGAATGAGGAGTAATCAACCAGCCCTGTACGGCATTTTGTGGTTGATCGCGATTCCGTTTTTCTGGGTTGGCATCGCTCTCACACTGCGACGATTACAGGATGCAGGCAAGGCTGCGGGGTGGATATTTTTATTCTTTGCTCCGCTCGCCAACCTCGTGTTGTTCCTTTGGCTGTCGCTGGCTCCGAGTAAGCCCGCCAACAATACGGCGGAGCCCGTAAGTAACACTGCTCGGAGTAGGGTTTGGACGCGCACGACAGCTCTTGGCATCTTCGTATCGTCCGTGCTTGGCCTGGTGCTGGTGACATTAGCCGCCCGCCTTTTGATGGAGTATGGCTGGGGTCTTTTCCTGGGATTGCCTTTTCTGACTGGATTTGTCGCCTCATGGTTCCTCAACAAGCAGGGCGCTCACACGAAATTCGAGACTGGGACCGTCAGTACATTGACAATCGTGGTGATCGGCTTGGTGCTGATTGGATTCAGGTACGAAGGGTTAGTCTGCCTTTTGATGGCGCTTCCGCTCGCGCTTCCGTTCTCACTTGCAGGGGGGCTTCTGGCTCGGTATATATTGCGTCAGCGTAGTCGTACCACAGCACCGCAAATCTTTACGGCCTGTGTCGCGGTTGTTCCCCTCATGATGTTTGCCCAGCATCTGGCCAATCCTGAGCCACCTGTGGTCTCGGTTACAACGAGTATTACGATTGACGCCCCGGTGGCCGTTGTCTGGAAAAACGTGGTTGCTTTTCCACCCCTCAAAGCTCCCGATGAGTGGCTGTTCCGGGCCGGAATTGCCTACCCGACCTCGGCCCAGATCGTTGGTTCCGGACCGGGCGCCGTGCGTTACTGCCGTTTTTCGACGGGTGATTTTGTAGAGCCGATCACGGTGTGGGATGAAGACCACTTGCTGGCGTTCGATGTTTCAGCACAGCCGCCGGCCATGCGGGAATTAAGTCCTTGGAAAATCACACCTCCGCATGTTGAACGCAACTACATGCGCTCGAAACATGGGCAGTTTCGGCTCGTGGCGCTGAGTGATCACCGTACTCTTCTGGAAGGGACAACGTGGTACCAGGACTACTTCTGGCCACAGGCGTACTGGCGCGCATGGTCCGACGAGATCGTACACCGCATTCATATGCGTGTCCTCCAGCATGTGAAGCAACAAGCCGAGGTTAACTAAGAGCGTTTTTTGCAAAAGAAAAACGGGCGCTCGTGAGAGCGCCCGTTCGTAAAACATTGCTGGACGGAAACTACTTGGCAACCGGCTCCGGGGTTTGAATCCCGCGCAGCTTGCTGGTATCCAGTCCCAAGCCCTTGGCAACGCCTTCTCCGTAAGCCGGGTCGGCTTTGTAGAAGTGCGCCACCTGCAACTCTTGAATACGCTTCGGAACCTGCGACAGGTTGCCCACGATGTTGCCGATGAGGCGCTGTTTGGCATCCGCCGGCATCAGGCGGAACAAGTTGCCGGGTTGAGAGTAGTAGTCGCTCTCGTCGCGGTGATTGTGGCGATCGACTGTGCCGGAGATCATCTTGGGGCGCTCGCGGTAGGCGGCGTCCTGCGTTGGTCCGCCGAAGCTGTTGGGTTCATAGTTGTGCGACGCGCCTCCGTTGCCGTTGTGGCTCATGGCGCCGTCGCGGTTGTAGGTGGCGAAGGGGCATTGCGGCTTGTTGACCGGCAGCGAGTCGTAGTTCACACCGAGGCGGTAGCGGTGTGCATCGGGATAGGAAATCAGACGGCCTTGTAGCATCTTGTCCGGCGAAAAACCCATGCCGGGGACGACGTTCCGGGGCTCGAACGCAGCCTGTTCGACGTCGGCAAAGTAGTTTTCCGGATTGCGGTCCAGGGTCAGCTCGCCGATTTCGATGAGCGGGTAATCTTTGTGTGGCCAGACTTTCGTCAGGTCGAAGGGATTGATGTGGTAGGTTTCGGCATCTTTCTCCAACATGACCTGCATGCAGACGCGCCACTTGGGGAAGTCACCTTTTTTGATGGATTCAAACAGATCGCGCTGCGAGTGGTCGGGATCAATCCCGCGCATTTCGCTGGCGCGTTCTCCGGTGAAGTTTTTGATACCCTGCTTGGTTTTGAAGTGGTACTTCACGTAGAAGAGTTCGTTCTTGGCATTGATCAAGCTGAAGGTGTGGCTGCTGTAGCCGTTCATGTGGCGGAAGCCGTCGGGCGTTCCGCGATCAGAAAACAAGATTGTGACCTGATGGAGCGATTCCGGCGAGAGCGACCAGAAGTCCCACATCATCGTCGGCGATTTGAGGTTGGTTTCCGGGTCGCGCTTCTGGGTGTGGATGAAATCGCCAAATTTCAGCGGATCTTTAATGAAGAAGACGGGCGTGTTGTTGCCAACCATATCCCAGTTGCCTTCCTCGGTGTAGAACTTGAGGGCAAAGCCGCGGGGATCGCGTTCGGTATCGGCGGAACCTTTTTCTCCGCCGACGGTGGAGAAGCGGATGAACGTTGGCGTGGTTTTGCCCTTGGCGAACAGCTTCGCCGTGGTGTACTTGGCCATGTCCGGGTTGTTGCAGACGAAATGTCCGTAAGCGCCAGAGCCTTTGGCGTGTACCACGCGCTCAGGAATGCGCTCGCGGTTGAAGTGCGCCATTTTCTCGAAGAGCAGGAAATCTTCAAATACGATGGGGCCGCGCGGGCCCACGGTGAGTGAGTTTTGGTTGTCGCCGACCGGGCGTCCGGCGTCGGTGGTCATGACTTTCTTATTTTCTGGCATAAGTCTCCTTCTTCAGTTTCTTTGTGTTCTCTTTCTGGGTCGTTAGTAATGGCTGGTTTACAGACTGAGTGTTTTGACGGCAGTCCTTGCAGAGTCCAAAGACTTCCACCAGCGGTTGCGTCAGATCAAAGCCGCCCGGAAGTTGCCGGGACAGCCGTTTAAAATCCACGAAATCTCCCTCAATGTCCTGCACCGACTTGCACCGGGTGCAGACAAGGTGGTGATGTGGGTCAAGATTGCCATCAACACGCAGCACGGGCGCGTGTGGTGTGACTTCCCGCAACAGGCCGTGGTCGACGAAGAGCCGGACGTTCTTGTAAACCGTGGCCAGCGACATCGAAGGAACCCGGCGGCGAACATCCACATAAATCTGTTCTGGCGAATAGTGTCCATGAGAGGCAACAACGGCCTCGTAGATGACCTGACGCTGGTGCGTCGCCGCCAGACCGTACTTCCAGGCAAGGTCGCGGAACTGGATGTGAGTCAGGCGCATAAGAATTAGATAAGAATCATTATCATACAACCTTGGATATCTTTACACAGAGAAACTTCTTTTTGCAATGATCGAGATCACAGATGCGCCGCTCGGATCCTTCCGCGTCACAGCTCTTTGTGAACCTGTAGACTGGAGCGGGAAAACTCATGTCCTTCTGCATCAGCTGCGGCACGGAGCTACCCCGCGAGGGCCGTTTCTGCTCGTCCTGCGGGACTCCGGCGACAGTTGGCGGCGACGAAGCCACCTTCGACTTCGCGCCTGCATCGCCCCATAAATCAGCCGCCCCGCCGTGAACGCGAAAAAGGCGCGACCCCAAGGCCTGAGCCCGAGGATCGCGCCTTTCCCGAAACCTTACCGAAATTACGCTGACGGCTTCAACATGCTCATCGCAGCCGAGAGCAATCCGCCTGCGTCGCCCGTATGCCCGTTGGGCGTGAGCTTGTCGATCAAGCCGGGTAACAGCGAAGACAGTTGCGTGCTGACCTGATCGGGTGAAATCCCCGCCTTGGCAGCCATGTTCTTGACCGCGTCGCTGCCCAGAACATGCGTGATCTGATCCGCGGAAATCGGCAGATTTTGCCCCGACGAGACCCACGACGACACTACATCACCCAAGCCCTTCTGTTGGAAGCTCTGCACCAGCCCATCCAAGCCGCCGGGTTGATTCTGAATCATTTCGTAGGCGCTGTGAAGCAAGGGATTCGTGCTGGTCCCCATGAAGCTCGATACGGCCTTCCCCGCCAGATCCCCAAGTAAGCTCATCGTGCTCTCCTTAAAATTGATGCGAACTGAATTGAAATAGAACTGCGCTGACAGCGCCTTCCAACTACCCTAGACGACGCTGCCAGCGCTAAAGTCACAACGGTCCTCCTGCGGTCTACTGCTTGGCGATGACCAGTGCGCTGAACTTCTTGTAAGATGCCGCCGGAACGATCTTCTTGCGGGTCAGGTCAGTTTTGGCCTTGTACGGACGGCCCGCGATGATCTTGTCAGCGTAAGCATCGCCGACTCCGGGCAGAGCCACCAGCTGATCCTTGGTGGCCGTGTTCAGGTCCAGGAGGTCGGCTGCCGGGGCAGCTGTTTTCGCGGCTTTGGGAGCCTTGGCTGCTTTCGCCGCTTTCGCAGGCTTAGCAGCCGCTTGCGCTACCGCCATGCCGCTCAACAGCGACAAGGCGAACAACGCAGTAATGAAACGTGCGATGAGTTTGCGATTCATAAGTCTCCTTTACTCCTTTTCGGCGGCGCGATAGCCGGCTTTTTTGGCATCATCTTCCGACATGAATTTGCCCTGTTTGGTCTTGCCATACCAGCGGCCACCCTTGTGGTAGATGCCGGTGTCGGTGTTGACCCAGACTTGGCCGCCGGTCTTCGCCGCGGCTACGTCAGATGAGGAAGCCATCGGTGTTGCGGCAGCCTTGGCGGGCGCGGTTTTTGCGGGTGCACTGGCGGCGGGTGTTGCGGCAGGCGCAGCAGCTGGAGCGGGTGTTGCCGCAGTGGCAGCTGCTTCCGCATCCTTCTTACTCTTGCGACGGGACTTCTTGGTGGACGTATCCGCCGTTGCCGCAGCAGGAGCGGCCGCAGCAGCCGGAGCGCTGGCCGGTGTGGCCGCCGCTTCAGCATCTTTCTTGCTCTTACGACGGGATTTCTTGGTGGACTTGGTATCGGCTGCGGCTGCGGAATCCGCCGGTGCCGCTGCATCGGCAGCAGCTGCCTTCTTGCTCTTGTGCTTCTTCGACTTCGTGGTCGTGCTATCGGTTTGGGTGGTGGTGGCGTCGGCTGCCGCGTCGGCTTTCTTTTTTTTCTTGGCCAGCGCTGGTGTAGCCGCCAGACTCAGCGCGAGGCTGAGCATGGTGGCCCAAGTGAAAAACTTTGATCTCAATACCTTCATTGTGCGTCCCTCTTCATTCTCGATGCGGTGTCCCGCAAATTGCCCCAAGCAGAGCGTGGGGGACAGAGCACTCCGGGCAAACGAGCTTCGCGCCGGAGCCTTACAAACAAATCGGCCTCATTGTTTCCGAGGCCGTAAATCATGCCAAATCCGGAGGTTACAGTCAATATCCCACTGGAACGAGCGGACCTGCCCCAGCTACAAGCTCAGATGCGGGCGGAACTGCTTCGTGTTGCACGCGCAACACTGTCGTGCCACTCTGTGTCACCTTGGGAACTCGGTTCCGCAAAGGGTAGATGCCGCGCTGTTAAATAAAGTACCGTTGACACCCTCCAAACCTCGCGCTACTCTTGCCTTTCGCGGGTGTCC
>JAYTQD010000658.1:0-17519 GCA_043746935.1 Acidobacteriaceae bacterium
CGCGCTTCGCCTGCAACCGGATAACGCGATTCTGCTTTCCCACTACACCGTAGTTCTCTTGCGCGCGGGAGCAGCCAGAGAAGCTCTGGCCGCAGCCGAGCACGCCGCCCGTCTAGCCCCGGATTCTCCCGATGCCCTCGCTGTGCTTGGCGCCGCCCAGTACGCGTCGGATCGCACCACGGATGCCATTCGCACCTGGAAACGCTCGCTTGCTCTTCGCTCTGATCCAGGCGTCGAGCGCTTGCTCGCAAAAGCACAAAAAGATGCCGCCGCGGAAGAGAGCTTTTCCGAAAACCAAAGCAGTCACTTCACACTACGATTTGAAGGCAAACAAACCTCAGAGTCTCTGCGACACTCCATACTCGCCACACTCGAATCTCACTACGACGAGCTTTCTCAGACCCTTGGCTCAGCTCCACGCGATACCATCTCGGTCCTTCTCTACACCAATCAGGCATTCTTCGATGTGACCCAGGCCCCTTCCTGGACGGGCGCTTTGAACGACGGCAAGTTGCGAATCCCAATCAACGGCATCGATGCAATCACGCCCGAATTGACCCGTGTGCTGAAACACGAATTGGCTCACTCATTTATCACTTACATCTCTCACGGCCGTTGTCCGCAATGGCTGCATGAAGGGATCGCGCAACTCGTGGAACCGCGCAGCCTCGACGGACGCGGACAGCGCCTTTCACAGCTCTTCCAGGCGCAGCACGCACTCCCGTTCTACATGCTGGAGGGCGGCTTCATGAACCTATCTTCCTCGGAGGCAACGGTGGCGTACGATCAGTCTCTCGCCGCGGTCCAATACATCCAGGAAACCTACGGCATGAGCGATGTGCAGAGGATCTTGCAACGTATTGGAGACGGCAGTTCCCCCGAAGCGGCCCTGCGCGCTACGGTCCATTCCGGGTATCGTGAACTCGAGACCGAAGTGGGCAAGTTCCTGGCCAGCAAATACGGCAGCTAAGATCGGCGGCAAGAGATCGTCCTCATTTTTTGCGACTCCTGTGTTACTTTGAGCGTCGAAGCAGAATCGTGAATCTCTTCAGCCACAAACACGAGGAAGCGGCGCCCACTCTTCGCCAACCCGAGCCACCGGAAACGCCCTCGATTGCTGGCGCCGAAATCGGTGCGGCTTATTCGGGGGAACGCATGGGGGGAGATTTTTTTGATTTCCTCATCGTAAACTCACGGCTAATTTTCCTGATGTTGGACGTCTCCGGACAGCGGGAGAGCGCTCAAAATATCGCCGCCGCCGTGCAAGACCACTTTCGCAGCGAGGCTCCGCATTTATTCGCAGCGTTGGAGGTGAATGAGGCTAACGCCATCATCGAGCTGTCCCTGTCGCTCAACCGCACTGTGCTTGAAGCAGCAGATGGTATTTGTGCGTCTTCCGGGTTTCTTGGCTGCTATGATCCGCAGCTTGGCACCGTCTGCTACAGCAACGCAGGTCACGTACCGGGCCTCGTCCGCGACCATACTGGAGTCTCTCAGCTGCCAGCAACTGGCCTGCCGTTTGGCTTGTTCTCGCATGCCACCCATGACGCGTCCATGACCGTTCTCGAACCGGGCGCGGCTTTGCTCTTAGTATCAAGGGGAGTGATTGAAGGCCGCTGCCAGGGAAACGAATTCGGACTGGAAGGCGTTACCGCCACCTTCCAGCACGCCAATGCACCCAGTGCACAGCGCCTATGCGTCGCAATTTTGGATGGTGTCGAACGCTTCATGTGCGCTCCTCCCACCCACAACGACGTCACGGCACTCGCTCTCGTCCGCAGCGCCTAGCTCGATTTTTTCTTTGCGGGCCGGGACTTCTTGGTCGCCGCTGACGGCGCCAGTTTCTCCGCCGTCACAAATCGGGGCGCAATGTCCGTGGGAACATCCCTCAGCTTCGCCAACGCCGCCTGGAACTCGGGACGCAGGGTAGCGGCTGCATCCAGCATCTTTTTGGCTGCCGTGTAGTTTCCTTCCGCTTCCATGGTCAGCAAATCGCGATCCAGATCTCGCACGGCAGTCTTCGCTTTTTCCAGGTTGACACTGAACGTGCCATCCGGATTCGCCACAAACCCGCCCTTTTCCATCAAATAATTCACCTGGATAGCCATTCCGCGCCCATGCGCCTCATGCAGCCCAAAACGCAACGTGCGGAAGGACGACGCGAGAAACGTTGTGTACAACTGCCGCTCCGCCGCTGGACCCGTGGGTAGGACTTTCTCCAACCCCATCTCTTTTGCGTGATTCATCATGTACTGGAGAGCCCCGAGACCCGTGACATCCGCTTTCGCTTCTTCTATCGCGCTGTAAAGCTCTTTCAATTCCTCGCGGGGTGTTGTGTCGCGACCCTGGAGCTGAATTTGATGGGGCCCAAGTCCGTGCATTAATTCGTGCGTCAGAATATGCGTGAAGAATGGTTCAAATTTCACATCTGCCTGCGCCGGTTTGGTGAGCACTCGACGCGCAATTGGCAAAAGCACATGCTCGAATTTCGCTTCCTGCACATTCTTCAGCATCACGCGCTTGCTGCCCTTTTGTTGGACCACGCGGTCATCGTTGGGCAGGTTGTAGGCTGCTGTGCTCACGCCATGCGCGCCATCTCCCGCCGCCATCACTTGATCCACGACGCGAATCGGCGCTGCCGCTCCCAGCTTGGGATTGCGATATTTTGGGTCGAGCGGTAAATTGTCCTCAATCTGTTGCAAATGCGAGGCGAAGACCGCCAGCTTGGTCGATTCCGCATCATCGCGAACATTGATGTAAGCCTCGAACCCGGCCTTGTACCCGAAAACTTCGTCGTTGTACGTTTCGTAGGGTCCGATGGTAATGTCGAGCGGCGCATCCAAATCCATCCACGCCATGTCGCTCTCGTAGTAGTCGTTGCTGAGGAACGCATCGGCGCGTGTCGTTAGGAACCGCTTCAAGGTTTCATTCTCCGTGAGCGCAGCCGCCTCCCGCAGCAATTGCGCAGCGTGCCGCAGTTTGTCTTTGTACTCCTGGCTGTACGGGACTGATTTCAGTTTTCCATCTTCACCACGCCGGATCACTGTGAAGAAGCCCTTGACGTCGGCTTGGTCTTTCTCCGGCAAGCTGGCCGCCCAGCGCTCGAATTCCTCTTTCGTCATATCCGCGGGGTAAAAGTTTGCGCCTTCCGGCTTCCGCTCCGGCACCCCCGGCAAAAACGCCTTGAACTCATCCAAGTTCGACCAGGGACTCTTATTGATCCAGAAATAATTCAGCTGGGCCCTGCCCAGCGGAGTTTTGTCGTTCCGCAGTTTCTCGTAAAGAGCTGCGTTCCCGCTCCAATACTGCCGCAGAAAGATGTCGTCGATACTGCGACCCGCCAGGACGAGCTTCGCCAGTGCCCCACGGTCGCCCGCCGACAGCGCCGAAACGCTCACCTGCAAATCGGTGGGCGCAAACCGAGATGCCATTCGGGCCAATTCCGCCACCCCGGGAAACGAATTTTTCTTGACTTGAGCAGACATATTCGCCAATCCCGCCATTGACAATAGCGCTAGAACCAAGAATCGTCGCATAACCCCTCCACCATCTCGCAGTCTCGCGCCGCTCATCATAGCAGCCTAGTTGCAGCCCGAGTTTGGAGCAATGGAGGGCGATTGCCCCCCCAGGACGGCCCAAACCCCCTCTTTCGGAGTTACAATATGGCAAAGCTGCTTGGGACAGTCGTAGCCGAATTCCCGGTCGCTTTCCCGGCCCACTTCCAGCAAGGATGTGCTCTTTATGCGCTCTAAGACGTTTCGCCTAGCTCTCATGACTGCCGCATTCTCGTCGAGCCTGGCACTATTCCCGCCCGCTCTGCGCGCCGATTCCGTCATTGAGGAAATCATCGTCCGCGTCAACAACCAGATCGTTACGCGAACCGAGTTCATCCACAGCAAGGACCAACTCAAGAGCGAAATACGCCAGCAAGAACCGAAAGACGCGGACAAGCTCTATGCTGATCGCGAGCGCGACGTTCTCCGCGATTTGATTGACCAGCAACTCCTCCTCGAAAAAGGCAAGGAGCTCGACATCAACGTCGACACCGATTTGATCAAGCGCTTGGACGAAATGCGCAAACAGATGGGCCTGGAAACAATGGAAGATCTCGAAAAGGCCGCGCAATCTCAGGGTACGACGCTTGAGGATTTCAAGCTCAACATGAAAAACGGCATGATCACTCAAAAAGTGATTGGCAGCGAAGTCGGACGGCATCTCACCATTGCCAAGGAAGATCTCCAAAAGTTTTACGAAGAGCATAAGGAACAGTTCGCCCAGACGGAACAAGTCCGGCTCAATGAATTGCTCGTTTCCACCCAGAAGGCAGGCGCGGACGGTAAGACCCCCGTCGATCCCGACGATGCAACGGTACAAGCCGCCGAAGCCAAGGCCAAAGACCTGCTCGACCAGATTCGCAAGGGCGCCAATTTCGATGATGTAGCCAAGAAGAGTTCGGATGGGCCAACAGCCGCACAAGGCGGCGATATCGGTTATTTCCAGCGGGGCCAGCTCTCGAAGGATTTGGAAGACAAAACCTTCGCCATGAAAGTCGCTGACGTCTCCGACCCGATCCGCACCAAACAGGGCTTCGTACTCCTAAAGGTCAGTGAGCACACGCCGGCTGGCATCGCAACATTCAAAGAGGCCGAACCAAAAATCCAAGACGCTCTCTACTACAAGAAGCTCCAACCGGCGCTGCGTACTTTTCTCACCAAGTTGCGCGAGGACGCCTACATAGAAATTAAGCCTGGCTACGTGGATTCCGGCGCCAGCCCGAACCAGACCAAGTTCGTTCAAACAAAAGGCGCGGACGCCACCGCCAAGGAATTGAAGAAGGGTAAGAAGCTAGGCTTGCTGCATGGCGGCAAGAGCTAGATTTTTTGACGATTGAAATCAACCCGCGACGCAAACCATGAAAGAGTTCTTCATCACCGACGCCGTCCGGTACGAAAATAGCATCATTACCACCAGTTTTGTCGTCGTCTCCAAACAGGTCAAGCCCAAGAAAACCGGAGAGCCTTATCTCGCTCTGACCCTCGGCGACCGCACCGGCCAGATCGAAGCCAAGATGTGGGACAACGTCGAAGATGCCATGGGCACCTTCGAACAAGATGACTTCCTCAAGATTAAGGGCTTGATCAATCGCTACAACCAGCGCTTCCAGCTCACCATTCACAAGCTGCGCAAGATGGGGGACTCGGAAGTCGATTTCGGCGACTACCTCCCGAAGGGAAACAAGGACATCGGTGAACTTTGGCGCACTCTGGGTGAGTTTGTCGCCAGCGTCCAAGACCCTCACCTGCGCCCGCTTCTCGAAGCATTCATGGCCGATCCTTTAATCGCACATGCGTACCGCAACGCGCCCGCCGCCAAGACTCTGCACCACGCCTACATCGGTGGACTCCTCGACCACGTGGTTTCCCTGATGCGGAGTTGCGATCTCGTCTGCCGCAACTATCCGCAAGTCAATCGTGATCTCGTGATTGCCGGGGCGTTCTTCCACGATATTGGCAAGATTCACGAACTGACCTACGCCCGCTCTTTCTCCTACAGCACGCGCGGCCAGTTGCTCGGCCACATGATCATCGAACTCGAAATGTTGCAGCAAAAACTAGTGCTCATGCCGGACTTCCCTGCCGGATTCAAGACTCTGCTGGAACACCTCATCATCAGCCACCACGGGCAATACGAATTCGGCTCTCCAAAGTTGCCGATGTTTCCCGAGGCTCTCCTTCTTCATTACATGGACGATCTCGATTCGAAAATGGAAAGCATGCGCGCTCATCTCGAACGCGACGCCGATTCGCCGAACCCTTGGGCTGGCTACAACCCATCGCTGGGGAGAAACCTCCTGAACTCCGCCAAATTCCTCGCCCAGCCGACGCCTCAGCTCAGCGAACCGCTGGACTCGTCATCCGCAGCCCAGTTGGACTTCGAAAAAGAAGACGCCACTCCCGCCTCGATTCTCGCCGACACAAAGTCCTAGCCGCTACGCTATGCTCGATTTCTCCCAGTTCGAATACCTCACATTCGATTGCTACGGCACGCTCATCAATTGGGAAGCCGGAATACTCTCCGCCCTCCGCCCAATCCTGTCCGCGCATGGAGTTACAATTTCCGACGACGACTTTCTTGCTCTTTACGGAGAATTCGAATCCGAAGCCCAGTCGGGGGAGTTCAAGATCTACCGGCAAGTTCTCGAAGAAGTGGTTCGCGCCTTCGGGGAACGGTTCGGTTTTTCTCCGTCTCTAGCCGAAGCTCAATCACTCCCGCAATCCTTGGCGCACTGGCCGCCGTTTCCCGATACCGTAGAGGCGCTACATAGACTCCACACCCGGTTCAAGCTGGCTATTATTTCGAACGTTGATAACGATCTCTTCGCGGAAACAGCCAAGCTACTGCAAGTTCCATTCGATGCCGTCGTCACTGCGGAACAAGCCCGCAGCTATAAACCCTCGCTCAATAATTTTCAATTGGCGTTGCAGCGAATCGGCAGACCTAAGGAAAACATCCTCCACGTTGCCCAGAGTCTCTACCACGACATCGCGCCCGCCAGGGTGCTCGGTCTGAAGTGTGTGTGGGTCAATCGCAGGATAAATCAGTCCGGACCCGGTGCGACGAAACCAGCAGCCGCTGTCCCGGACTTGGAAGTACCGTCCCTCAAAGCCTTCGCTGATTTAGCCGTGTCCAATTAAGCCAGCTACTCCGCCAGAGGCACGCGAACCAGTCCTTTACGCAGCGCGTAGTTAATGACCTGCGCTCGATTGTGCAACCCCAGCTTGCGCATAAAGTTGAACTTGTGCGCTTCCACGGTCTTCACGCTCAATCCCAACACCGCGGCTGCGGAACGCGCCGAGTTTCCCTCGGCAATCAGTCGCAGCACTTCTTCTTCACGGCGCGTCACCATCAAGTGGCGGGAACCGCCTCGCCGTTGCGCCAGGTATCGCGCATTTTCGATCAGCACAGGCCCGCCCGCGCCGCTGCCCTTTTTTGCCGAGCGATACGCCTCGCTCAACACTTCATGCAAGGTTTCCGATGGCGCTGTCTTCAGCACAAAACCCAACACACCCGCGCGCTCGCACTGCGCCCGATACGCATCGTCGAGGTATGTCAGCAGGAAAACCAATTGCGCTGAGGGATAGTCCATGCGCGTGAGCCGCGCAGTCTCAAGAGCAGCATGGCGATCCTGATCCGCGCCCACAATCACCACATCCGGCGGCAGAAATCCAGCTTGCCCCATCGCTTCCCGCAAGGAAGCGCCCTCTCCCGCCAATTCAAAACCGGGCTGTTCCCGCAGAAGACGCCCGATCCCCTCACGCACCAGCACTTGTTCATCAACCAGAACGCAACGTACGCGTTGCGCGGAAGGCTCCACTTTCAATTCTTGTGCTATGGGTAAGGGCACACGTCCTCCGCTAACCAGAAAATGAGAACTCAAGACAAAAGCGGCGATGGGCCAATTCAGAAAAACCACTTGGAAACTTAGTGGGATTGTAGACTTCTCCGAAGCAATTCGCCAACTCTTTAGTACCGGTATTGGGCCAGCTGGTTACCCTATGGGTACAGGCTACAAAGCCGTCAACCGCCATACCGATTTCATGGCCCCAGCCATTGTTACTAGTAATCAATTTCGGCGAAATCCCAGCACGATTCGGCAATTTCACGCTATTCAGATAAAATTCATAGTTCATGCTTCGTTACTTCACTACCGGAGAATCCCACGGAGAGGCGCTCGTAGCCTTCATTTCCGGCCTACCCGCCGGACTCGCCGTCGATCAGGCCTTTCTTGACCACGAACTGTGGCGCCGTCAGCAAGGCTTTGGCCGCGGCGGCCGCATGAAGATTGAGCGCGACCACGCCCATATCCTCTCCGGCGTCCGTCACGGCAAGACGATTGGCTCGCCCATTTCCATCCAGCTCGCCAACAACGACTGGAAAAACTGGACCGAAGCGCTCCCTGTCGACCCCGGCGACCCCGACAAGCACAAGCGTGTGGCCTCGCCGCGCCCGGGACACGCCGACCTGGCAGGCGCCCTGAAATACAACTTCTCCGAGGCCCGCTACGTTCTCGAACGCGCTTCCGCCCGGGAGTCCACTGCACGCGTAGCCATGGGCGGCCTAGCCAAACTTTTCCTGCGCGCTCTCGGCATCGAGGTGCTCAGCCACGTAGTGGCAGTCGGTAACACTATGCTCAACGGCGAGGTTTCCTGGAACAGCATTGTTGCCAGTTGCGCACGGGAGGAAATTCTTCTCAATTGCGCCGACCCGGAAATGGAGCAGCAGATGAAGGCCGAAGTCGACAAGGTTCTGCGCACCGGCGACACCGTCGGCGGCGTGTTCGAAGTCGTGGCCCACTGCGTTCCTCCGGGCCTCGGCACGTACGCACAATGGGACGAGCGCCTCGATGGACTCCTCGCCGGCGCAGTCATGTCTCTGCAAGCGGTTAAGGCCGTCGAGATCGGCATTGGTGTCGCTGCAGCCGCCGCCCCTGGCTCCGCCGTGCATGACGAAATCGGTTATACCGAAGCCACGGGGTTCGCCGGGTTTACCCGCCCGCGCAATAACGCTGGAGGCATAGAAGGTGGCGTTTCTAACGGCGAGGACATTCGCGTACGTGGCTACTTGAAGCCCATTTCCACCTTGCGCCGCCCACTCAAATCCGTCGATTTCGAAACACGTGAGCCGGTTCAGGCCGCTTACGAGCGCTCCGACGTTTGCGTTGTGCCGGCCGCTGGTGTCGGCGCGGAATCCATGGTCGCTCTGACTCTGGCTCGCTGCGCACTCGATAAGTTTGGCGGCGATTCTATGACAGAAACCCTGCGCAACTATCGCGGCTACCTTGAACAATTGAAAAGCTACTGATACCTCCGATATCGATGATCTACCCCATAGTCAAATTCGGCGACCCTGTTCTGGAAGCAAAAGCTGCACCGGTCACGGAGTTCGATGCCGGCCTCCGCAAGCTTCTCGACGACATGTTTGAGTCCATGTATGCCGCGCACGGAGTCGGCCTAGCCGCGCCACAGATCGGCATTTCCCGTCGCATCGCGGTCATCGACGTTACATTTAAGGAAGAGCCGAAAGCACAGCTTGTTCTTATCAACCCCGAAATCATTCATACCGAAGGCCGCATCTCGCAAAACGAAGGTTGCCTGAGCATTCCGGAGTTTCGCGAAAACGTAACTCGTCCCAAAAAAGTCACCATCCGCGCTCAAAACGCGAAGGGCGAGTTTTTTGAGCACACCGGAGAGGAACTGCTGGCGCGCGCTTTTTGCCATGAAACCGACCATCTCAACGGCAAGCTCTACATCAGCCACATCAGCGCGCTGAAGCGGGATCTGATGAAACGCAAGATTCGCAAGCTAATTAAAGCTGACGAGTGGTAGACTCCGCCGAATCACTTCTGATTTCATGAACCCTCCCTTCCATCTCGTGTTCTGCGGCACGCCCGCCTTTGCAGTTCCGACACTGGAGCAACTGGCGAAAGTCGGCTTCGATGTACAGCTCGTCGTCACCCGCCCCGACAAACCCAAAGGCCGTGGCATGGAAATGGCCGTTAGCCCGGTCAAACAAGCCGCGACCTTGCTGCGCCTTCCCATCGCGCAACCAGACACAATCAAGAACAACGCCGATTTTCGCGGCCAACTGGAAGCGCTCAACCCGCAAGTGATCGTCGTTGTCGGCTATGGCCGCATTATTCCGCAGTGGATGATCGAACTGCCGCCGCTCGGCAACATCAACCTGCATTCTTCCCTCTTGCCGAAGTATCGCGGCGCCGCGCCGGTACAGTGGGCCATTGCTTGCGGCGAAACAGTCACGGGCATCACCACCATGCGCATCGATGCTGGCCTCGATACAGGCGACCTCCTGCGGCAACACGAAGTCCCGATTGCCTCGGATGACACGGCCGAGACGCTCTCTCCGAAACTGGCTGTCGTTGGTGCGCACCTCATGGTGGAGACCCTCCTCGGCCTTAGAGAAAAAACGATATGCCCGCTGCCACAAGATCACACCAGGGCCTCCCTTGCTCCCATCCTGCGTAAAGAAGATGGTCAAATCGATTTTCATCGGACAGCAGTGGAAATCTACAACCGCCTGCGCGGCTTCCAACCCTGGCCAGGCGCTTTCACCAGCTTCCGCGGCAAACAGCTTTTGATTTGCAGCGCCAAAATGACAGACTATGCAGCAACGCAGGTGCCCGGCTGTCTTTTAACGGAAAACAACCGATTACTCGTCGTTTGTCGTGATTCTGTATTGGAACTGCTGGATGTCCAGCCCGAAGGCAAGAAGCGCATGTCCGCGCGCGACTTCATCAATGGCTATCGCCCCCAACCTGGGGAACATTTGAGCGCCAAGCTCGGCCAATCATGAGCATCTCTCCCGCGCGCACCACCGCCTTCGACATCTTGCTGCAAGTCGAAAAGGAAGACGCGTACGCTTCCGAGCTCTTACACTCCGCCCAATATGCGGCGCTTTCCTCCGAGGATCATGGCCTAGCCACGCAGATCGTCATGGGCGTTCTGCGCTGGCGCTCGCAGCTCGACTCCACGCTAGCGCCCTTCAGCAAATGGCCTCTCACGAAATTGGATGCGGAAGTCCTCACCGCTTTGCGCATGGGCGCATATCAACTCACTCGTCTGGAGCGCGTTCCAGCCCACGCAGCCGTGCATGAGAGCGTTGAACTGGTGAAGCGATCTCGGCGAACCTCCGCCGCTGGATTGGTCAATGCC
This sequence comes from Acidobacteriaceae bacterium, assembly GCA_043746935.1. Lineage (GTDB taxonomy): Bacteria > Acidobacteriota > Terriglobia > Terriglobales > Acidobacteriaceae > JANXUC01. The sequence continues at coordinate 10,731 of JAYTQD010000658.1, forward strand.
TTGTTAAGAAAGATCGGCGGAACCGCAGGGGTGAAACAATCAGGCCCCGCTCAAACAGTGACGGATCAAGCGACGCCCGACGAAACACCCACCAACACGCCCGCTGCAATTGCCACCAAGTATTCGCACCCGGAATGGCTGGTCTCCCGCTGGCTAACTCACTTCGGCCCAGAAACCACACGCGCCATCTGCACGGAAAACCAGCGCGTACCTGCCACCCACATCCGCATTCGCGAATCCGGTGCCCTCACTGCCGCGCCCTTCGATTTCGTCGGCGAAGATGTGCGTCTCTCGCCCGGTTCCCTCTTAGCTTCAGCACGCCGGGTTGAATCCGGCGACATCACCAAAACACAAGCCTTCCGTACAAAACGCATAGCCATTCAGGATGAAGCTTCGCAGTTGGTCGCGCTACTCGCAGGCCAAGGCAAACGAATTCTCGATGCTTGCGCCGCTCCCGGCGGCAAAACGATGATTCTTGCTGAGCGCAATCCCCAAGCCTCGATTGTTGCCGTCGACCTGCACGCGCACCGGACGCGCCTCTTGAGTGAGCGCGTGCAAGCACCCAACGTCAGTATCGTCACCGCAGACCTCCGGACACTTCCCGTAGGCGAAAAATTCGACCGCGTACTTGTAGACGCACCTTGCACAGGAACAGGAACGCTGGCGCAACATCCAGAAATCAAATGGCGGCTGCGGGTGGAAGACGTCGCGCAGCTACAGTTGCTCCAGGTTTCGCTGCTACAAGCGGCCATGAAACATGTTTCGCCTGGTGGAACCCTGCTTTACTCCACATGCTCTCTCGAGCCCGAAGAGTGTGAGCAAGCTGTGGAGACCGCTCTGGGCCTGAATTCTTCAGGCCAGGAATTCGAGATTTGCAGTATCGCCGAAGAGTTGGCGCAATTACAGAACAACAAGATTTTGACAGCACACAATATCGAACACCTCACCCAAGGCCAGTATCTCCGCACGTACCCCGGCGTTCATCCCTGCGACGGATTCTTCGCCGCTCTTCTCCGCAAACGGTAACCGAGCTGACGGTTCACTAGTACGTGACCGTGCTATGTTTACCTCTAAATCGGGCAATACCCACGTAGGGGCAGGCGCCCTCGCCTGCCCACGAGCAAGAATCCTGCGGTCACGGCACTAGCTAGCTAAGGCCGCACTTCAAAGTTCACCGGTTGACCTTCCTGCACGCGCTGGCCCGGCGCCGGAGTCTGCGAAACAATCACCGAAACAGGGCTGATCGGCGCGGGCGGGGTTGTATCTCCTAGAGCGGCGGGAACTGCTGTCATGCTGCCCACATGCATGTGAACATCGTTAAGAGCTTTCGTAGCCGAAGCCAACGGCGACCCAACAAGATTGGGCATTACATACGATTGCGGCACGCCTGGCCCCGTCGTCAACAGGCTGACGTTCGGCGAGGTCACGCTGGTGGAGTTCGCTGGAGGGCTCTGCGCGATCACGGTTCCGGCATTCGTCCCCGGCACGGACACAATCGCCTCTTCGCCAATTTGTAAACCGCGACGGTGCACGTTGATGGCGGCAGCCCGCTCAGTCTGGCCCACGACATCCGGCAGGGATACACGCGCTCCTCCCAGACTTTCCGCTACCAGAACACGCCATCCACGGCGCACTTGCGCGCCTGCGTCCGGCGTCTGCGAAACGATCTTCCCCGCTGGAACCGTGGCGCTATAAAACTGCCGGTCTACTTTAAGAGAAAGACCGAGCTCCTCCGCCGCTCGTCCCGCTTCGTCAGGAGTAAGACCGATAAGCTTCGGCACCGCCACTTGGCGACCGTGAATGGCAAAACGCATGGAGGTCAGCGCCGAAATCAGCGCCACCGTCACTAACACCAGACTAAGGAGCAATACTTTGAAAAAAGACTTCATAGAATGCCAGTTATTCTAATCTTTCACGAACATAGGGAGGCACGGGCGTCCTCGCCCGTGCGGGATTTGCGACTCTTTGGATATCCAAAATATATGCAAAAGTTTGCGCTTATCCGCCAAAATACCGGCTCACTTATCATGAAAATGGGGGGGGTGCCCCCCGGAATTTACATTCTCGTTACATTCTACAGCTGGAATTTGGGATACGGGGTACCCGTGCTTACCGAAATCCATCAATGCATCTCCCCATCGCCAGGCGCTATGTCAGGCGTGTCAATCTTAGGCGGAACCACGGTAACGGCAGCGCTGGGCGCAGACGGAAACTGGCCCTGGTCTTTACCCGCCAGCGCCGTCTTCATGAAATCGATCCAGAGCGGCAGCGCGGCGTGGCCTCCAGATTCCTTGGCCCCCAGGGTTTTCTTTTCGTCAAATCCCATCCAGACACCACAGGTGAGGGTAGGCGAGAATCCGACGAACCAAGCATCGGTAAAGTCATTCGTCGTGCCCGTCTTCCCGGCCAGCGGATAAGGCAAGCTGCTCGCGGAGATGGCGGTGCCGTGCAGCACCACTTCTCGCAACATGGAAGTCATGGTGCGGGCGGTTTTCGCACTGATAACGTCTTTCACATCCGGAACATTTTGCTCCAGGACATGACCCTCGTAGTCAGTCACCTTATTGATGTAGCGCGGAGTCAACCGAACACCGTCGTTGGGAAAGACGGAAAAAGCCGTGGTCTGCTCCATCAAAGTAAGGTCGGCGGAACCAAGCGCGATGGGCAAATACGCGGGAATATTCGAGGTGATTCCGAAGCGTCGCGCATACTCAATCACAGTCTTGATGCCAATCTTGTCCGCCAGCTTCAGCGCTGGAATGTTGCGCGATTGCGCCAGCGCTCGGCGCAGGGTGATGGAACCTTCGAACTTATCGTCGTAGTTGTGCGGCGTGTACGGGCCGGAAGCAGTCTGGAAAGTCACAGGCTCATCGACAATGACATCGTCGGGCGAACCGCCCTGGTCGATGACCGCAGTGTAGACATAGGGCTTAAACGACGAGCCCACTTGCCGCAACGCTTGCGTAGCGCGATTGAATTTCGATTCCTCAAAATCGCGCCCACCGACCATTGCCTTAATTTCGCCGGTTGCGTTGTCAATCGCCATCAGCGCTGCTTGTGCGCCGGAGTCCTGTTCCAAACTGACTTGCGACTTGTTATCAGGAGTAGCAAAAAGAATCTTCACGTAGGCTAAATCGCCCACAAGGAAAAGAGCCTCGAGTTTACGCCCCGTCCACTTCGCATCCGCCGGAACAAGCGTCGCGGAATAACGCCCCAGCTTTAGCTTCACCTCCGTCGGCGATACACTGGTCACCAACCCATGCCAGTAAGCATTGGGCTGCGCTGTATCGTCCCAGTCAGGATGTTGAAATTTCTCCAGCGTCTGCCCCTCGGCGATCACGTTGCGCGGGTGGCTTCTCCATCCGTGGCGACGCTCATAGGAGGCCAGACCGTCCAGCACCGCCTGATTCGCGGCCTTCTGCATCTCCATGTTGAGCGTGGTGTAGACGCGCAATCCACCCTCGTGAACCTGATCGCTGCCATACTGCGTCTCCAGATAGCGGCGCACCTCCTCTACAAAATACGGAGCCAGTGAATTGGGATCATGCTGCAAATTCAGCTGCAGCGGCTTGGCCTTCGCCCCCGTAGCTTGTGCCGCGGTGATTTTGCCGTCCTCAAGGAGAGCGTTGATCACCAGATTGCGGCGCTTGCTGGCCTTATCGGGATGATTGATCGGCGAATAGATCGCCGGTCCCTTGGGCAACCCCGCCAGCAACGCGGCTTCTTCAAGGGTCAGATTCTTGGCCGGCTTGCCAAAGTAATACTCCGATGCCGCCTCGAAGCCATACACCCCATGGCCAAGAAAAATCTGGTTAGCGTAAAGAGAAAAAATTTGCGCCTTGGTAAATCGGCGTTCGATTTGAATAGCAAGGAGTATTTCTTGGATCTTCCGATGAAACGACCGGTCCGGCGACAGAAACAAGTTTTTTGCGAGCTGCATGGTCAGCGTAGACGCGCCCTGCACTTTACCGCCCGACTGGATATCGCGATAGGCCGCACCCATCATGCGCCACACGTTCACCCCCCAGTGGCTTTCGAAATCCTTATCTTCGATGGAGATCAGGGCCTCGCGGAGAACTTTCGGGAAGTCATCGTAGGCAACAATCACGCGGCGCTGCAGGGCAAACGATCCCACGACACGGTTCTGGTCGTCGTAGAGCTGCGTCACGGAGCTGGGCCGGTAGTGCTCCAGGTCCTCCACTTGTGGCAGGCCCGTGGAGTAGACGAGCAGGCTACCCGCCGTGCCCCCTACGATGGCGGCTAGCAGCACCAGAAGGCCGAATAGGACGCGCCCCACCAGCTTCTTGCCTGCCACCTGCACCGGAGGCAGGTGATCGAAGAGAGTTTGCATGGTTGGAGGTCAGAATAGCAGGGGCGGCTTGGGTGCGGCCAGTTTACGGGTCGGGCCTGAAAAATGCCCCACGCTAGTAGGTTGGCTTCGGACTGCCCCCCACAGCGTCGTCGTGTCAGTGAAAATCAGGCCCTCGCCCCGACAGGCTATTTCACTTGCAGGGACTCAACATATTTGGTGAGGTTCGCTACGCGCAGCTCAACCTCGCCAGCGTGGCCGTGGCTCGTCTGCAAGAGTATCGGGCCCCACACCGGCATTTCCTTGCTGCCATGAGCCGATTTTTCCAGACCCCCACGCAGAATGCTGGAAACATGGGCAGCGGGATATTTTCCACCGTTTTTCTTACTGAGGATTGAAAGATCAGAGGGCGGTGCTTTCAGCGCATCGGCCGCTGGGCCTGCGCCTTTGCCGTCCGTACCATGGCAGACGGCGCAATAATTCGCGAACATATCATGACCGGATGATGCCGAAGTGGGTCTGACGGGAACATGCTTGATTTCTTTTTGCTGTGCTCCGGCCGCCAAAAAACACCCGACCAGAAACGCGGCCAGCAGAAGCGTGCGGTTGAACATAATCTCCTCCTTAAAAGGCTGGGGCGATCAGCCCCAAGTGGAGTATGGATTCCGCCTGTGCAAGTTACGGTGATTGGGATCACCTGGTGCCGTGACGGTGCGGCGAGAGTTGAAACAGCTGAAACTGCGGCAGCTTTTACTCGCCGGGCTGTTCCATCACAATGGGCTGAGGCTTCTTGATCTCAGTCGCTGTTTGCGGCGGACGGGGATCGGGCCGCGTGGTCTGGTCGGGGCGCTGCGCCATGCGCTCATCCCATTTTCCGAAAATCATTTTGCCTGCGGTGGTCTGTAGGACCGAAGTGACGGAGATGTCGATGGTTTTGCCGATGGCCTTGCGCGCGTTGTCCACCACGACCATGGTTCCATCGTCGAGATAGGCGACGCCCTGATTGTATTCTTTGCCTTCCTTGAGGATAAAAACATGCATGATTTCGCCAGGAAGGACGATTGGCTTTAGGGCATTAGCAAGTTCGTTAATATTTAAAACCTCGACACCCTGCAGTTGCGCGACTTTATTCAAATTGAAGTCGTTGGTGATGATCTTGCCCTCGTACACTTTGGCCAGTTCGATGAGCTTGAGATCGACTTCGCGGACAGCAGGGAAATCATCTTCAACAATTTGGATATTGAGCGACGCAACTTTTTGGAGGCGTTGCAGGATATCCAGGCCGCGGCGGCCACGATTGCGCTTCATGGAATCGGCGGAGTCGGCCACCATCTGCAACTCGCGCAGCACAAATTGCGGAATCACGATGACGCCATCAAGGAACCCCGTCTCGGCGATGTCCGAGATGCGACCGTCGATAATGACGCTGGTATCGAGAATCTTGTGGACCTTCTTGCCTTGCTTCTCGCCGCCGAAGAGACCTCCCAGAGCGGCGAGGTTGAGTAGAGACCCCTTGTTCGCGCCCACTACCAGGCCTACGTAGGCCATCAGCAGCATGATGAGGATTTGCAGAAAGTTGAGAGTGTTGCCCGCGTGTACGCTGTTGCGCAGAACTAGCGTAAAAAGATAAGCACCCAGAATGCCAAGGATGCTGCCGACCGCTGCGCCGATGAGGCGGGTCAAGCTCGCAAGGCGCAGGCGCCACTCAAAAATAATGATTCCCGAGCCAATGAGTATGCCAATCGCTGCGTCAGCTTGTGCAGACTGATTGAACGGCTGGAGAACGTAGCAAGCGACTGCGACAACGATTACAAAAATAAATCGAACCAGGAATAAGTCCACGGAAAACCTCCCAGGAAGATCGGCGGCTTCCAGATGAATGTCTGAGCCACGATTTCCCCCGGTGCCCTTACATCTGGGAGCCGGTCTCAATATGAAACTTTGTATAAATATAGGTAAACAACATCCGCAAAAGCCCCAAAAATCGGCTGCCCTGAAACATCCAAGAATCCGGATTCAGTATATACCCGTAGGAAGAGGGGGTGGAAAGCTTGCTACACTCGGGGCATGAAGGCCATTGTGATTCCCCAGTATGGCGGCCCAGAAGTTTTGACGGTCCGCGAGATGCCCTTGCCGCAAGCAGCTACGGGTGAGGTTTTGGTGCATGTCCATGCGGCTGGAGTGAACTTTGCCGACATTATGTCGGCTGCCGGGGCGTACCCTGGAACCCCGCAACCGCCGTTGATCGCCGGACGCGAATACTGTGGCGAGCTTGGGGATACGAAGGGTACCGGGACGAACGTCCGCGTCATGGGCTACTCACAATGGGGAGCCTTCGCCGAGGTTGTGGCGGGACGGCAAAACTACTTCTGGCCCGTGCCGGCACACTGGTCGGCACAGGAAGCGGCGGCGTTTCCCGTCAACTACTTCACCGCGTATCTTGCCTATTGGAAGGCTGGGCTAGTCGACCGGGCTTTGGA